>NZ_JBHVET010000118.1:0-15392 GCF_042802135.1 Kitasatospora sp. NPDC057512 | reverse complement strand
GACCCGCGGCCGCCGGTGTGGTGCGGGGTGGATCAGGAGTGGGTGACGGCGCCGCAGGCGAAGGAGGACAGCGGCAGGAAGCCGTAGCTCTTGAGGTCGTTGGCACCGTTGGTGCAGAGCCAGCCGCCCTTGCCGAAGATGGCGCGCAGGGTGGCGTTCGAGGTCCACTCGCTGTCACGGAAGACGTTGTAGACCACGCGGGAGTACGGGGTGGCCGCGAAGGCGGTGCTGATCGTCTTGGCCGCGGTGTCCACCGGCACGACACCGTTGACGTTGCGGATGGTCAGCGGGCCCTGGACGTCGGTGCCGCTGCCCTTGCCGTAGTAGACCTGGCCGATGTAGTGGGCCACGGAGTAGGGCACCAGCGCGTTGGGGTCGGCCAGGGCCGTGTCGCTGCCCTGGTTCTCCTGGGTGCCGCTGACGACGCAGCCACCCGGGGTGACCGCGACGCCGCCACCGATGGTGGTCAGGAAGAACGAGCGGGTGCCCGAGTCGGCCTGCGGCAGGAAGGGCTTGATGGTGGCGTTCGGCAGCGCCGGGTCGATCTGGTTCCAGTTGGTCACCGCACAGGTGAAGATGTCCTTCAGGTTCGCGGTGGTCAGGTTCGCCGGGGCGTTGCCGGTGGCCGGGGCGGCCCAGGCCACGGCGTCCTTCGCCAGGCTGACGAAGTCGTCGGTGGTCGGGTCGGTCGGCTGCGGGCCGCGCGAGGAGCGGGCGAAGTCCACCGTGGTGTTGGTGTAGGTGGTCAGCGCCTTGATGCCGGCGCCGGAGCCGTTCGGGCGGGCGATCGTGGCGGCACCGGCCTTGGGGGTGATGGTGGTGCCGGTGGGGGTCGCGTCCCAGCTGTAGACGCGGGGGGCGTTCGGGTCGGTCAGCGACGCGTTGTAGTCGGCGGCGAGCTGGTTCACCACGGCCTGGGTGGTGTCGGAGCCGGTGCCCACGAAGTCGATGGCGCGCGGCGTCACGCCGGCGGCCGGGTCGGCGACGGCGGTGCCGCCGGCGACGGTCGCGATGGAGGTCGCCAGGGCGGCGACGGTGAGCAGCTTGGCAGCGGTCTTACGCATGTTCCTCTTCCTCCGGGGGAGAGACGTACATCGCGTGAAACCCGTACTCCGTTCGGGAGTTCGGGGCCGTGTGGCCGCGTCCGCTGCGGCCTCGCCGGCAGTGCCGATCCTGTCCGGCGGGGAGGTTCCGCCGGAAGGGAGGCCGGGTCCGGCCGGGGAATGTCGACTCATCGGTTCGGCGAGGTTTAGCCACTGGTCAGCGCGCACGTGACAGGGGCACTACCGGCCCTCCGAACCCGGTCGACGTTCTTCTCCAGGAAGCTGCTCGGGGTGTTGCCGGAAACCTGTCCTTCACCGGAACTGCACGGACCGGGGCCGTCGACGGAACCGCCGCCTCCGGACCCGCCCCCGGACCCGCCTCCGGACATGCGTCCGGACACGCCGAGATGGCAGTCCGTCACCTTCGACGGACCGCCACGCACACGGTCTCCTACAGCGGCCGGCGGCCGTCCCGCCCGGACCGCCGCAACTCCTGCCCCACCCACTGCAGTCCGGCCAGGAACCCCTCGATCCCCGCCTGGCACTGGTCCCGCCGCAGGTACCCCCGGGCGCTGCGGGCGACCGGAACGGCGTCGGCCGCCCCCGGCCGGGTGCTGCGCACCGGAAGGTAGGCGGCCCAGACCCACTGGCGCCCCTCGGACTGCCCGACCGAACACCGCAGCGCGGCCCGTTCGATCAGCAGCACCCGGACGGCCTCGGCGAGTTCGTCCTCGCTGCGGTACGTCCGTACGCCGACCCCGAGCGGCCGTCCGTTGGCGGCCCGCAGTGCCCAGCCGAGGCAGCGGTCGGCCGCCGGCACGACCAGCAGCCGCGGGCCGCGTCGCTCAGCGGCCATCGGTGCGTCTCAACGGCACGGCGGGCTCCGGGAGTTCGTGCGGAGGCTGTTTGGAGAGCAGCACCACGAACCGTCGGAAGGCGTTCTGGCAGGTCGCGTACCGCTCGTACGCGCGGCTGGAGCGCACCTCGGGGAGGGCGCGCGAGCCGGGGACGACCCAGATCCAGCCGATGCCCTCCCGCACGTGGGTGATCCGAGCGGTGAGCCCGGGCGCCGCGGCGCGCAGGCCGTCGAAGCCCCGCTCGGCCTCGCCGGCCGTCTCGAACGCGGCCGGGGTGATCGCGACCACCCGTCCGTTGGACGCCTTCAGTTGCCAGCGGTAGCGCCCGTCCGCCGCCCGTTCGGCGCGGAAACCCCCTCGACTTGCCCCTGCTGCGGTGTGACCGCGGCCGGCAGCGTTCACTGCCCCCTCCGTCCGGTTGCCCTCCGGTTTCCCCTCCGAGCGGAGCAAAGCTATGTGTGCACACGGAGCCCCCGAAAGCCCAGAACGTTCACAACTTGCGCTGTTGGTCGGGAAGTTCTCTCTCGTTTAACTTTCACTGGTTCTTGCCGGAAAGCACGGCCGGAGCCCTCAGAGCCGGGCCGTCCAGCGCACCATCGTGCCCTTGCGGTACGGCCCGCTCTCGTGCCAGGCGTCGCCGCCGAGCGCCTCCGCGCGCCGGGTGAGGTTGAGCAGGCCGCTGCGCCGGCCGCCGGCCGGGATGCCCACCCCGTCGTCGGTCACGGTGAGCAGCACGCCGGGCCGGCCGCCCCGGTCCAGCGAGTCCGGGTCGCCGCCCACCGGGCGGCCGTCCTCGCCCAGGTGGGTGGTCGCGTCGATCTCCACGCCGACCCGGGAGGCGCGCGCGTGCCGGGCCGTGTTGGACAGCATCTCGCGCAGGGCGGCGAGCAGTTGACGGCCGGTCTTCTCGCCGACCAGGCTCTCCACCGGCCCGACGAAGCTCACCGAGGGCTTGAAGCCGAGCGCGGCCGCGGCCTGGCTGGCCTCCCGCAGCACCCGGGTGCGCAGGGTGTCCGGCGCGTCGCCGTGGTCGTCGTGCTGGAGGGCGTAGATGGTGGTGCGGACCTCCTGGATGGTGGCGTCCAGCTCGTCCACCGCCTTGCCGATGCCGACCCTGACCTCGGGGACGACGGCCCGCCGGGCGGCGCTCTCCAGCATCATCCCGGTGGCGAACAGCCGTTGGATCACCAGGTCGTGCAGGTCGCGGGCGATCCGGTCGCGGTCCTGGAAGACGGCCAGCCGCTGCTGGTCGCGCTGGCCCTCGGCGAGCCGCAGGGCGAGCGCGGCCTGCGAGGCGAAGGTCTCGGCGAGCTGCTTCTCGCTGTCGGTGAACGGCACCGCGCCGTGCGGGCGCCAGACGCACAGCCCGCCGAGCACCCGCCCGGCGGCGACCATCGGCACGGCCATGGACGGGCCGAAGCGGCGGGCGAGCCGGATCACCACGGTCGGGTCGCTGGACATGTCGTCCAGGTAGACGCTCTCCCCCGCGAGCAGCCGCGCCGCGAAGCTCTCCCTGGGCAGCAGCTCGCCGCGGACGTACTCGGCCAGTTCGCCGGAGGCGTGCGCGACCCGCATCTGCCCGTCGCCCTCGCCGCCGCCCTCCGGGCCGGTCGGCAGCAGGATCATGCCGAGCGCGGCGTCCGCCAGCTCCCGCACCTGCTCGGCCGCGACGGTCAGCGCGCTCTCGGCCTGTTCGGCGGAGAGCAGGGCGGTGGCGACGGCGGCGGCGCCGGCGATCCAGCGTTCCCGGCGCCGGCCCTCCTCGTACAGCCGGGAGTTCTCGATGGCCACGCCGGCCGCCGCGGCGAGCGCGTGCACCACCTGCTCGTCCTCGGGGGTGAAGGCGCCGCCGCCCTTCTTCTCGGTGAGGTAGAGGTTGCCGAACACCTCCGCGCGGACCCGGATCGGCACGCCCAGGAAGGTCCTCATGCACGGGTGCTGCGGCGGGAAGCCGGAGGAGCGCGGGTCGGCGCGGAGGTCGGCCAGCCGCAGCGGCTCGGGGCGGTCGATGAGCGCGCCGAGGATGCCCCGGCCGGCGGGCAGTTCGCCGATCTCGGCGGCGGTCTCGTCGTCGACCCCGACGTGGATGAAGTCGGCCAGGCCGGTTCCGCCGGGGGCGATCACGCCGAGCGCCGCGTAGCGGGCGTCGACCAGTTCGGCGGCGCCCACGGCGATCCGGTGCAGGGTGGCGTGCAGGTCCAGCCCGGCCCCGATCGAGACCACCGCCTCCAGCAGCCGCTGCATCCGGTCGGTGACCGCGGCGGCCGACTGCAGGCGCTCGGCGACCTCGGTGACCAGGGTGTCCAGCCCGAGCGAGGCGATCTCCGGCACCTGGTGGGGTGTCTGCTCGGCGGCGGCCCCGGCACCGGCCTCGGGGAGGTCCGACGGGAGGCCCTGAGCGGGGTCGGGCGAGAGGTCCGGCGTGGGGTCCATGGAGAAAGCCTACGTTTGTACGCTTTTCAGCCGAAGGACGGCGCGACTAACGGGTGAAGGCCTGGCCGGCGGCGGCCGGAACCGGCTCCAGCAGCCCGTCCGCCTCCCGCTCCCGCCGCCACATCGCGTGCAGCCGCCCGTCCGGGTCGGCGACCAGCTCCGACCAGCGGCCCCGCTCGGCCACCCGTCCGCCGTCCAGCACCAGCACCTCGTCCACCGTGGTGTCGTCCAGCCCGGCCAGCCGGTGGGTGATCAGCACGGTGGTGCGGCCCTCGGTGGCGGCCAGCAGGTCGGCGGTCAGGGCGTCGGCGGTGGGCAGGTCGAGGTGCTCGGCGGGCTCGTCCAGGACCAGCACGGGGAAGTCCGCGAGCAGCGCCCGGGCGAGCGCCAGCCGCTGGCGCTGGCCGCCGGAGAGCCGGGCGCCGTGCTCGCCGACCATGGTGTCCAGGCCGTCCGGCAGGCCCTCGGTCCACTCCAGCAGCCGGGCGGCGGCCAGCGCGGCGCGCAGCTCGTCCTCCCCCGCCGCCGGCCGGGCCAGCCGCAGGTTCTCCCGCAGCGAGCTGTCGAAGACGTGGGCGTCCTGGGCGCAGAGCCCGATCACCCGGCGGACGGACTCGCCCGCCAGCGCGCGGCTGTCCACGGCCTCGGGGCGGCCGTCGGCGAACCGCACCGTCCCGGCGCTCGGCTCCAGGAAGCGCAGCAGCGCCTGGGCGAGGGTGGTCTTGCCGGAGCCGGACGGGCCGACCACGGCGATCCGGCGGCCGGCCGCGAGGTCGAGGTCCACCCCGGCGAGCGCGTCCGCCGCCTGCCCGGGGTGCCGTACGGTCAGCCCGCGCACCGCGACGGGCAGCGGCCGCTCGGGCAGTGCCACCGGTTCGGCGGGCTCGGCGACCGGCGGTTCGGCGGCGAGCACCTCGTCCAGCCGGGCCCGCGCGGCGCGGCTGCGCTGGCGGGCCTGGACGGCGAGCGGCATCCCGGTGACGGCCTCGAAGGCGGCCAGCGGGGTCAGCACCACCACGGCCAGGCAGACCGGCGCCAGCACCCCGTCGCGCACCCCCTGGACGCCGACGGCGGCCGCGGCGGTCACGGTCAGCCCGGTGAGCAGGGCGATCAGCCCGGTGCCGAGCGCCGTGGTGGCGGCCGAGCGGGCGGCCAGTCCGGTCAGCGCGGCGTCGGCGCCGCGGACGGCGGCCAGCCGGCCGGGCAGCGCGCCGGCCACGGTGAGCTCGGCGGTGCCGGTGAAGGCGTCCACCACGGCGGTGGCCAGGCGCCCGCGCGCCGGGGCCTGGCGCCGCTCGGCGCCGGCCGACCAGCGGGCGGCCAGGGCGGGCACCAGCCCGCCCGCGAGCAGCAGTCCGAGGCCGAGCACCAGACCGGCGGCCGGCAGGAAGGCGGCCATCGCCGCGGTCGAGGCCAGCGCGACCAGGCCGGCCACCGCGGCCGGCAGCCGCCAGCGCAGGTAGTGGTCCTGGACGGCGTCCACGTCGGCGACCAGCCGGGAGAGCAGGTCGCCGCGCCGGAAGGCGGGCAGTCCGGCCGGGGCGAGCGCGCTCAGCCGCCGGTAGACGGCGGCCCGCAGGGTGCCGAGGGTGCGCAGCACCGCGTCGTGCGAGACCAGCCGCTCGGCGTAGCGGAAGACGCTGCGGCCGATGCCGAAGGCCCGTACCGAGGTGACGGCCATCATCAGGTAGAGCACCGGCGGCATCTCGGAGGCCCGGGAGATCAGGTAGCCGGAGGTGGCCATCAGCGCGACGGCGCAGCCGAGGGCGAGCGCGCCGAGCAGGATCGAGAGCGCCAGCCGGGGGGTGCCGCCGCCCTCGGGTCCGGGCTCCTCGGCGACGGCGGGGGCGGGAGTGGGGCGGCCGCTGTGGGCGAGCGGCGCCACCGGGCCGGCCGGGGCGGCGGTGGCCGGCGGGGGCCCCGCCAGCCGTACCCGCCGGTCGGCGACGGCCAGCAGGGCGGGCCGGTGCGCGACCACCAGCACGGTGCGCGCCGGGTCGGCGGCGAGCGCCCGGACGGCGTCCACCACGGCCGCCTCGGAGGCGCCGTCCAGGTTGGCGGTCGGCTCGTCCAGCAGCACCAGCGGCCGGTCCTCGGCGAGCAGCACCCGGGCGAGGGCGAGGCGCTGGCGCTGCCCGGCGGAGAGCCCGGCGCCGTCCTCCCCCAGGACGGCCGCCAGGTCGGTCACGAAGTCGAGCGCGTGCGCGGCCCGCAGCGCCGTCCAGAGCTGCTCGTCGGTGGCCTCCGGCCGGTAGAGCCGCAGGTTATCGGCGACCGTCCCGGCGAACAGGTGCGGGTGCTGCGGCACCCAGGCGATCTGCCGCCGCCAGCTCTCCGGCTCCAGCTCGGCCAGGTCGTGGGTCGTACGGCCGTCGGCGGCGGTGATCCGGACGGTGCCCGACGACGGGGCGGTGAGGCCGAGCAGCACGGCCAGCAGGGTGGACTTGCCGGCGCCGCTGGAGCCGGTGAGCGCCGTGCTGGAGCCCGGACGCAGGGTCAGCGCGACGCCGTCCAGCGCGGGCTCGGTGCGCCCGGGGTGCCGGACGACCAGGCCCTCGGCGGCGATCACGGCGCCCGCGAGGTCCGGCGCCGGGGTGGTGCCGGCGGCGGGCAGCGGGGTCTCCAGCACCCGGAACAGCTCGTCGGCGGCGGTCAGCCCCTCGACGCTGGAGTGGTAGAGCGCGCCGACCTGGCGGATCGGGAAGTACACCTCGGGGGCGAGCACCAGGATCAGCAGCCCGGTCTCCAGGTCGAGCGTGCCGTCCACCAGCCGGAAGCCGACGGTGACGGCGACCAGCGCGACGGACAGGGTGGAGAGCAGCTCCAGGGTGAAGGAGGAGACGAAGGCGATCCGCAGGGTGCGCAGGGTGGCCCGGCGGTAGTCGGCGGTGATCCGGGCGATGGTGGCGGCCTGGGTGCGGGCCCGGTTGAACACCTTGAGGGTGGGCAGTCCGGCGACCACGTCGAGGAAGTGGTGGGAGAGCCGGGCCAGGGTGTTCCACTGCCGGTCCATCCGGGACTGGGTGGCCATCCCGATCAGCACCATGAACAGCGGGATCAGCGGCAGCGTCCCGGCGATGACCGCGGCCGAGGTGAGGTCGGCGCCGACGATCCGCAGCAGCACGATCACCGGGACGACCACGGCCAGCGCCAGCTGCGGCAGGTAGCGGGCGAAGTAGTCGTCCAGGGCGTCGATGCCCCGGGTGGCGAGGGTGGTGAGTTCGCCGGTGCGCCGGCCCGCCAGGTAGGACGGGCCGAGCGCGGTGGCGTGGTCGAGCAGTCGGCGCCGCAGGGTGGACTTCACCCGGGCGACGGACCGGTGGGCGGTGAGTTCGGTGAGCCAGCCGACCAGGCCGCGCCCGACCGCCGTCAGGGCAAGCAGCAGCAGTGGCGTGGTCAGCTCGCCGAGCGTCGCCCCGCGCTGGAAGGCGCGGACGACGATCTCGGCGATCAGACTCGCCTGGGCGACCACCAGGGCCGCGCCGACCGCGCCGAGCAGCACGGATCCGGCGAGGAAGGCCCTGGTGGTGCGGGCGTACCCGAGGAGTCGGGGGTCGACCGGCTTCACGGCGTCAGGCCCGGTCGAGCGGGGCGGCCGGGTTGTGCCCGGGGATGTGCTGGACGCCGATCCGCTTGCGGAACACCCAGTACGTCCAGCCCTGGTAGAGCAGCACCAGCGGGGTGAAGATCGCCGCCACGACGGTCATCACCTTCAGCGTGTACGGCGAGGACGCGGCGTTGGCGACGGTCAGGCTCCACTCCGGGTTCAGGGTGGAGGGCATGACGTCCGGGAAGAGCGCCAGGAAGAGCATCGCGACGGCGGCCACGATGGTCGCCCCGGAGAGGCTGAACGCCCATCCCTCGCGGCCGAGTTGGTTGGCCGTCAGGGCGCCGAGCAGGGCGACCACCGCGACGGTCATCGCGGCGAGGCTGCGGCCGTTGCCGTGGTCGACCTGGGTCCAGGTCAGGAAGGCCAGCGCCAGCGCGGCGGTCGCCAGGCCGGAGATCAGGGCCGCCTTGCGGGCCCGCTCGCGGATCTCGCCGACCGTCTTGAGCGCGGCGAACACCGAGCCGTGCAGGGTGAACAGGGCGAGCGTCACCAGGCCGCCGAGCAGGGCGTACGGGTTCAGCAGGTCCCAGAGGGTGCCGACGTAGTTCTTCTGCGCGTCGATGTCCACGCCGCGCACGATGTTGGCGAAGGCCACGCCCCAGAGGAAGGCCGGGAGGAGGGAGGTCCAGAAGATGGCCTCCTCCCAGTTCCGCTGCCAGCGGGCGCCGTCGTTCTTGGCCCGGTACTCGAAGGCCACCCCGCGGACGATCAGGCAGACCAGGATGACCAGCAGCGGGATGTAGAAGCCGCTGAAGAGCGTCGCGTACCAGTCCGGGAAGGCCGCGAAGGTGGCGCCGCCGGCGGTCAGCAGCCAGACCTCGTTGCCGTCCCAGACCGGGCCGATGGTGTTGATCAGCACCCGCCGCTCGGCGGTGTTGCGGGCCAGCGGCTTGGTCAGCACGCCGATCCCGAAGTCGAAGCCCTCCAGGAAGAAGTAGCCGATCCACAGGACCGCGATCAGCACGAACCAGACGTCGTGGAGTTGCATGTCAGATCCTCAGTTCCCCGGTGTCCCGGCGCCTCAGTAGGCGAAGGCGAGCGGCTTGTCGGCGTCCTCGTCCGAGGACGGTCCGCGCAACGACGGGTCCTTGGTGGGCGGCTGCTCGGTCACCACCGGGCCGGCCTTGGCGTACTTGACCAGCAGCCGGACCTCGATGACGGCGAGGATCGCGTACAGCGCGGTGAAGGTGGCCAGCGCCCCGATCTGGGTGCCGACGCTGACATTGGGGGAGACCGCGCTGGCCGTGGTCATCAGGCCGAAGACGGCCCAGGGCTGACGGCCCATCTCGGTGAAGATCCAGCCGAAGCTGTTGGCGATCAGCGGGAAGCCCATGGTCAGGATGCCGATCCGCCAGCTCCACTTGGTCAGCTGCGGTCCCAGCTCGCGCCCGGGGGTGAGCATCAGCCGGGGCACCTCGGTCTCGCCGGTGCGGAACTCGGGGTGCAGGAAGAGCTTCTTCCGGGTGGTCCACAGGCCGATCAGGCCGGCCAGGAAGGAGGTCATCCCGAAGCCGATCATGAGGCGGAAGCCCCAGTAGGTGACGAAGATGCTCGGGATGTAGTCCTTGGGGTCGCCGCCGTGCTGGGCGGCCTCGGCGGCGGCGGTGTCGTTGATGCCGGGGACGGACGAGCTGAAGTCGTTGTGGGCGAGGAAGGAGAGTATCCCGGGGATCTCCAGGGCGACCGAGTTGTGGCCCTTGCTGACGTCCCCGACCGCGAAGACCGAGAACGGCGCCGGTGCCTGGGTCTCCCACAGCGCCTCGGCGGCGGCCATCTTCATCGGCTGCTGCTCGAACATGACCTTGCCGAGGGTGTCGCCGCTGAGCGCGGTGCCGGCGCCGAAGACGACCGCGAGCACCAGGCCGAGCCGCAGCGAGGTGCGCATCGCGGCGGTCTTCTTCGGGTCGGCGGTCTCGGGCTTGCGCTTGGCCTTCCAGAGGTGGAAGGAGGCGATGCCGACGACGAAGGCCGCACCGGTGAGGAAGGCGGCGGTCAGGGTGTGGAAGACGACCACCAGGGTGGTGTTCTGGAACAGCACCCGGACGACGTCGGTCAGCTGGGCCTTGCCGGTGACCGGGTCGATCGCGTAGCCGACGGGGTGCTGCATCCAGGAGTTGGCGGCCAGGATGAAGTAGCCCGAGAGCACGGTGCCCAGCGCCACCATCCACATGCAGGCGCAGTGGATCTTCCTCGGCAGCTTGTCCCAGCCGAAGATCCACAGGCCGATGAAGGTGGACTCGAAGAAGAAGGCGATCAGCGCCTCCATCGCGAGCGGGGCGCCGAAGACGTCGCCGACGAAGCGGGAGTAGTCGGACCAGTTCATGCCGAACTGGAACTCCTGGACGATGCCGGTGACCACGCCCATCGCGATGTTGATGAGGAAGAGCTTTCCCCAGAACTTGGTGGCGTGGAAGTACTTCTCCTTGTTCGTCCGCACCCAGGCGGTCTCCAGACCGGCCACGATCGCGGCCAGGCTGATCGTGAGCGGAACGAAGAGGAAGTGGTAGACGGTGGTGATGCCGAATTGCCATCGCGCGATGGTTTCGTGAGCGATTGCCAGTTCCACGTCGCCCTCTCTCCCGACCTGCCCGCGTGATGACGGGCATCTTCCGGACAAACTTCATCTATAGCCGTAGACCGTTGCTCAACCACGCAAGCTTGTCCGCTTGTGAACGTGAACACGTTCACAAGGAGCAGTATCCACCATCCTTACGGGGGAACTGCAGGTGGGGTGGGATTGACAGGGCTGTGCGCTGCGTCACGGGCCGCGGTGCGGTCCGCACAGTCTGCGGATCCACCGCGGGCCGGGGCAACGAACGACCGGGCGGATGGCCGGAAGTTGTTGGCCGAACCGGCGCTTGACAGGCCCGCGACCCGGTCGCCCCGGCGGGATCCGCGTGCTAGGGGCGCGCCCCGCAGGCCTCGCCGGACCCCGCCGGACCTCGCCGAGTCGGCCGTGGCCCGCGAGCCGCGTGCTACGGGCGGCCGAGCAGCTCGGTGCCCGGGACGGAATCGGCGCGGGCCGTGAAGAACCCGGTGAATCCGGCCAGGAACTCCTCCCGGGTGATCCGCCCGTCCCCGTCGGCGTCCAGCCGGCGGAAACCGTGCGACAGCTCCGCCGGGTGCACGCGCGGCCCGCCGAACACCGCGCGGTACTCGTCGAACTCCAGGAAGCCGCTGCCGTCGGTGTCGGCCGCGGTGAACACCGCCCGCAGCGCAGGCAACAGCCCCCGCTCCAGGTAGGCCTCGTCCCGGTCCAGGCCGGCCAGGGTGGCCGCCACGAACTCCTCCCGGCTGACCTTCCCGTCCCCGTTCGCGTCCATCACCGCGCGCAGCTGCTCCCACCAGCTGTCGAAGGCCTCGTACACCCGGGCCTCGCCCGCCTCGTCCAACTCCAGCTGCCAGCACACGTTGTGCGCCATCGCCCGCAGGTCGTGCGCGGTGATGAAGCCGTCGCCGGTCTGGTCGAGCACCTCGTGGAAGAAGCGGTCCAGCCGGGGCCCCCGGCCGTCCCGGTGCGGGCGGTGGCGCTTCGGCGCCCGGTGCTCCTCCGGGGAGCGGTAGCGCAACCGGTCCGGGAGGAGCGGGACGACGGCGCCGGCACCGCGGTGCAGCACGGCGGACAGCAGCGCGGCCCGCCGGGTCCGGACCAGCCCGAACCGCTCCCGCACCGCCGGCGGCAGGTCCGCCACCGTCAGCTCGCGGATCGCCCGGGCGACCACCACCCGCACCACCCGCCACCCCGCGTCGCCGAGGAACCGGAGCCGGCGCGGCGCGGGCGCCTCGCGCAGCAGGTCGTCCAACAGGTGGCGCGCCGCCTCGGTGTGCTCCAGCCGCTCCCGCGCGTACCGGGCGAAGTAGGCCGGCAACTCCCCCACGGTCTCCGGGATCTCGCCCTTCGGGAGGTCGAAGACGGCGACCGCCTCCCGGAACTCCGCGTACGCCCGCGCCAACTCCCCCGCGTCGTACCGGTCCCCGCCCAGCCGGCGCATCGCGACCACGCCCTCGAAGAGCGTCAGCAGCACCCACGCCCTGGTCGCCGCGTCCCCGGCGTCGTACGGCCGCCCGTCCGGCCCCGTCCCTCGGATCCGCTTGTGCGCCCGCTCCAGCCGCGCGACCTCCCGGCGCAGCGCCTCCGCGTCCTGGTAGAACAGCCGCCGCCCGCTGCCCAGCGTGTGCTCCACCCGCCGCCACGGGTGCGCCCGGTACGTCGAGTGCTCCGCCATCCCCGCCGACACCACCGGATCCGCCGCCTGCAGCACCAGCAGCCGCCACGCGACCAGCACGATCCGCCACTCCGACAGGTCCCGCCTGAACGACGCTCCCCCGTGCTCAGCCACGGCACTCACCGGTGATGTCGGGCCCGATCACGAAGCCCTTGGCGGGCCCCTCCGGGATCACGGCCTCCTTGTCGTCCACGCCGGTCTCCTCAACAGCAACCGCGCTCATCGGAACACCCCATTTCCCGTCCAGTGTGATCAGCCCGTGCGAGCCCGCACAAGCGACGGCAGCACGGTCGCACACGACCGGGGGCCGCCCGGGTGAACGGCAGCGGGTTCACTCGATCGAGGAGTTTCGGGGCCGGGGGAATCCGGTCAGCGCTGGCGGGGGAGTTCGACGCGGAAGGTGGCGCCCTCGCCGGGGGCGGTGTGCAGGGTGAGGGTGCCGCCGTGGGCGCGGGTGAGGGCGGTGGCGATGGCGAGGCCGAGGCCCGCGCCGCCGCCGTTGTCGCGGCTGCGGGAGGCGTCGACCCGGAAGAACCGGTCGAAGACCCGCTGGGCCTGCTCCTCGGTGAGGCCCGGGCCGGAGTCGGCGACCTCCAGCAGGCAGACGCCGCCGGGGCCGGCGCCCACCCCGATCCGGACCGGGGTGCCGGCCGGGGTGTGCTTGACCGCGTTGCCGACCAGGTTGGTGACCACCTGCCGCAGCCGCGCCTCGTCACCGAGGACGGGCGCCGCGCCGGGCGCGCCGGTGCCGGCCGGGCCGGTGAGCGCGACCGGGCGGCTCGGGTCGAGGGCGGTGAGGTCGTGCAGCGCGTCGGCGGCGAGGGTGCGCAGGTCCATCGGGGCGAGGTCGAGCGGGCGCTCCTCGTCCGCCCGGGCGAGCACCAGCAGGTCCTCGACCAGGGCGCCCATCCGGTCGGCCTCGCTCTCGATCCGGGTCATGGTCCGCTGGACGTCGGCCTCGGTGGGCAGCGCGCCCATCCGGTACAGCTCGGCGAAGCCGCGGATGCCGGCCAGCGGGGTGCGCAGCTCGTGCGAGGCGTCCGCGACGAAGCGCCGCATCCGGGCCTCGGACTCGGCGCGGGCCGCGAAGGCCGCCTCGATCTGGGTGAGCATCCCGTTGAGCGCGATCGACAGCCGGCCGACCTCGGTGCCCGGGGAGAGCTCCGGCATCCGGTGCGACAGCTCGCCGGCCGCGATCCGCTCGGCGCCCGCCTCGATCCGGCGCAGCGGCCGCAGCCCGGCCCGCACCGCGAAGAAGCCGAGCGCGGCGATCAGCACCAGGACGCCGCCGCCGATGGCCAGGAAGGAGGTGCTCAGCCTGCCGAGGGTGGCGTCGATGTCCTCGCGGGAGACCGCCACCATGACGTAGGTCGGGGTGACCGCGGGCGAGGCGTACGCGCTGGGGTTGGCGGCCTGCCCGCGGGGGGCCTGGAGCGGCAGCACCAGCACCCGCCAGCTGTGCCGGCCGCGCTGGTCGGGCAGGTCGAAGGGGACGTCGGGGGCGGTCCGGGTCGGGTCCAGTCCGGCCAGTTGGGGCGCCGGGTCGCTGTCCGAGACGGGCTGGCGCATCAGCGCCTGGACCTTGCCGTCGGAGGAGAGGTACTGCACCAGGTACTGGCTGGGCAGGCTGACCCGCCGGCCGGCGACGAGGGGCTTCCCGGCGGCCGGCGCGACCACCTGGCTCGGGGGCTTGCGGGAGAGCGGCAGCCCGTACCGCTGGAGCTGTTCGTCCAGCTGCTCCACCAGCTGGGTCCGTACGGCGCCGAGCACGAAGGTGTCGCTGACCGCGAGCCCGGTGGTCACCAGCGCGAACACGAGCACCAGCAGCCGGGCGCGCAGCGACAGCCGGGAGGAGAAGCGGGCGGGCACGAGCGGGTCCGGTCAGCCCTGCGGGGGACGGCGCAGGGCGTAGCCGATGCCGCGCACGGTGTGGATCAGCTTGGGGCCGTGCGCCGGGCCGGAGTCGAGCTTGCGGCGCAGGTAGGAGATGTACGACTCGACGATGGAGAGGTCCCCGCCGAAGTCGTAGGCCCAGACGTGGTCGAGGATCTGCGACTTGGAGACCACCCGGCCGACGTTGGCCATCAGGTAGTGCAGCAGCTTGAACTCGGTCGGGGAGAGCGAGACCGGGGTGCCGCCCCGGGTGACCTCGTGGGCGACCGGGTCGAGGCTGAGGTCGGCGACGACCAGTCGGCCGTCCTCGGCGGGCCCGCCGGCCCGGCGCAGGATGGCGCGGATCCGGGCGATCAGCTCCTCCAGGCTGAACGGCTTGGTGACGTAGTCGTCCGCCCCGGCGGCCAGGCCCTGGACCTTGTCGCCGACGCCGTCCTTGGCGGTGAGGAAGAGCACCGGCAGGTGGTCGGCGGGGTGCCCGTGGGCCGGCCCGGCTATCTGCCCGCGGCTGGTGCGCTCGCGCAGCTTCTCGACGACGGTGAAGCCGTCGAGGTCGGGGAGCATCACGTCGAGGACGACCAGGTCCGGGCGCTCGACGGCGACCAGTTCGAGCGCCTCGGTGCCGGTGGCGGCGGAGGCGACGCGGAAGCCGGAGAAGCGCAGTGAGGCGGAGAGCAGCTCGCGGATGTTGGGCTCGTCGTCCACGACGAGCAGGAACGCCTCGCCCTGGCCGCCGGGCACCGTGGAACCGCCTGGTGTGGTGACAGTGCCTTGCACGGGGCTTTCGCCTCCCGGTCGGACGATGACGTTCAGCATGAGGCTAGCCCCCGGAGGCTATGCGGCATGGATGAATGTTGGATTAACACCTTATCGGTCGGTTTTTGGGCGATCGGCGCACAGGGGTGGGTTCGGTGGTGTGCACACGGGCGTGGACACGACGGATGGGGCGCGCGCCCGACGTGACGCGCCCCACTCGGTGCGCCGCTCCGGCTCCCCCTCCGAGCGGGTCGACGGGAGCCGGTGGATGGAGCCGGCGGCGGGAGCCGGTGGATGGACGCCGCCCACCGGTCGGTCCGACCGCCGGACCCGACCTGGCACCGGGGCCGCGGAATCCGTTCGCTTTTCCTCCTGCTATGATTTACAGCGAGGCGAAGGCAGTGCTTTCGAGCAATTGCCCGGCCCGATCATTTCGGTGGTCATAGCGAGAGGGAAACGCCCGGCTCCATTCCGAACCCGGAAGCTAAGCCTTTCAGCGCCGATGGTACTGCAGGGGGGACCCTGTGGGAGAGTAGGACGCCGCCGAATTCTTCTTACGGCCCCTGCCGTGTTT
>NZ_JBHVET010000117.1:0-15420 GCF_042802135.1 Kitasatospora sp. NPDC057512 | reverse complement strand
AGCTGGGCCAGCCCGCCGGCCGCGAGCAGCAGCGCGCCCCGCCGGGACAGCACGCGGCGGGGGCGACGTATGTCGGCGGGTCCGGCCGGGCCGGACGGCGGGGCGCTCAGAGCCGGACCACCCCGGAGACCGGCATGGCGGTGACGCTCTCGTAGCGGACCCTGGCGCCCGGGCGGGGGGCGTGCACGATCACGCCGCCGCCGGCGTACATGCCGACGTGGTGCATGTCCCGGTAGAAGATCACCAGGTCTCCCGGTCGCGCTTCGGACAGGCTGATCCGCTGCCCGGCGTACGCCTGGGCCTGCGAGGTGCGCGGCAGGGTCACTCCGGCCTGCCGCCAGCTGTAGTACATCAGACCGGAGCAGTCGAACGCGTGCGGACCGGCGGCGCCGTAGACGTACGGGGAGCCGATCATCCGCACCGCGGCGGCCAGCGCGGCCGCCCCCCGCTCGGAGGCGGGCGGGGCGGTGCCGAGGTCCAGCCGGTCGGTGCCCCGGGTGGCGCGCTGCTCGGCGTCCCGGGCGTCCTGGACCGCCAGCCGGGCCCGCTCGACGGCGCCCAGGCCGTTCAGCAGCTTCTGGGCCCCGGCCAGCCGCTGCTGGATCTGCTGCTTGCTGTCGGCGAGCGAACGGCGGGTCCGGTCCAGCTCGGCGAGCTTGTCGGCCGCCTCGGTGCGGCGCTGGTCGAGCCGGCGCTGGCGGGTGATCAGCTCGTGCAGGGTCTCCTGCTGGCGCACGGCGGCCTGGCCCTGGGTGCGGGCGCGGGCCAGGTAGCCCTCCGGGTCGGGCGAGAGGATGAGCTGGGCGGTCTGGGTCATCCCGCCGCCGCGGTACTCGGCCCCGGCCACCATCGCCAGGTCGCCGCGCAGCCCGTTGAGCTGGTCCTGGGCGAGGGCGATCTCGCCCTGGAGGATCGTGGTCTCGCCCTGGAGCCGCCGCTGGGCCTCCTCCGCGGCGTTGAACCTCTCGGACGCCTGCTCGGCCTCGTCGTACAGCTGCTCGACCTGGGTCTTGACGTCCTGACGGTCCGCCGGGTCGGGGCTAGCGGGGGCCGCCTGGGCGCTGCCTCCGGTGGCCACGCCCAACGCGGTGGCGGCGGCCGCGGTCAGCACCAGCGCCCGGGTGAGCAGTTGGGAACGGCGGTGCACGGGCATGGCGGCAGCGGCTCCAATCCTGCGGCGCGGCCCCGCCGCCGCACCGGGAAGGGCGGCCGTCGAGCGGGAGTCCGGTGGCAGACGTTAGCGAGTCCGGGCAAGCGAGTCCAAACCCCTCCCAACCCGAATATTCACTCCCCAATCGGACATCAGATCGAGCCGCCGGAAAAGCCGCAGGCCCGGCCTCCCCTGGGGGAGACCGGGCCTGGAGACGTCCGAGCGGGGATCAGACCCGCACGATGCCGGTCAGCGGCATGTTGGTGACCGCCTCGTAGCGCACCGACGCGCCCGGCTTGGGAGCGTGCAGCACCTGGCCGTTGCCGGCGTAGATGCCGACGTGGTGGGCGTCCGTGTAGAAGATCAGCAGGTCGCCGGGCTGGGCCTTGGAGAGGTCCGTCCCGAGCCGGGCGCCGGCCGAGGCCTGCGCCTGCGAGGTGCGCGGCAGCGACACGCCGGCCTGGTTGTACGCCCAGACCATCAGACCGGAGCAGTCGAAGGAGCCCGGGCCGGTGGCGCCCCAGACGTACGGGCTGCCGATCTTGGAGGCGGCGGCGGACAGCGCGGCGGCACCGCGCGAGCTGCCGGGGGCCACGTTCACCGGAGCGGTGGTCGTGGGGGCCGAGAGGTTGCCGCGGCTGTTGTCGCGCGAGGCGCGGTCGGCCTGCTGCTGCTGGGCCTGGGCGGCGTCGGCCTTGGCCTTCGCCTCGGCGGCGGCCTTCTCCTCGGCCTGGCGCAGCGCCTGGCGGTCCTGCTCGGTCAGCGTGTTGAGCAGGTCCTGGGCCGCCTTCAGCTTGCCCTGGACCTCGTCCTTGGAGGCCTTCAGCTGCTGGGTGGTCGACTCCAGCTCGGCGAGCTTGCCCTGGGCCTCGTTGCGGTCCTGGTCGAGCTTGCGCTGCTGCTCCTGGAGCTCCTTCAGCTGACCCTTCTGGGTGCTGCCGGCCTGGTTCAGCGCGTCGGCCTGGCTGAGGAAGCTGTCCGGGCTGGAGGAGAACATCAGCTGGACGGTGGGGGATATTCCCCCGTTGCGGTACTGCTCGCCGGCGATCTCGGCGAGGCCGCCCTGGAGCTCGGTGACCTGGGCCTGCTGACGGGCCACCTGGTCCTGCAGGCCGGAGACCTGCTTCTCCAGGTCCTGCTGCTTGGCCTGGGCGGCGTTGTAGTTCTCGGTCGCGACCTCGGCCTGCTCGTTGAGCTGGTCGACCTGCCCCTTGACCTGTTCCTTGGTCGGCTGCGGGTCCGCGTGGGCACCCTGCGCGGAGAGGACGACGGCTGCGGCGGCGACGCCGGTCAGGATCGAGACCCGGGCGCGGCCGGCGGGCTTGGGACGACGATGGGACGCCACGAAGGCGGACTCCTTCTTCCTACGTCCGCCTACCGGGTGAGCTGACGGGTTCGGGCCGGAAGCATGCCCTACGACGCCTCACGGCCGTTCCAGCGGCCGACCTGGCGCCGATTCACCCCGGAGGAACGTGGTTCCCCGGCTCCGCTCCGCAGCGCCCCCTACCACTGGGCTCCCCTGTCGGACAGTCGCTTCGACCTGTCCCGCTGCCTCGCGAACTCGACGGTAACCACCGCCGCCACCCTGGCTGGGCGATCGACAGTGCGGTGGTTCGGAGCATGACCCTAGTAACTGAACCGTGATCGGTTCAAATCCTTGTCAGAAAAAAGACAGAAGATTACCCAAGTTCCTTTGTGAAAATGACCGATGGTGACCATCACTGCACACAAGGCTGATCGGTTCTCACCATGTGGTCGCCGAAGGGCCGGAAACCCGAAACGCCACCCCGAACGGAGGTGGCGCTTTTCACAGGCCCCCGCGGGAGCCCCCGGGCGTGTCGGGCCGTCAGACCCGGCGGATGGTGTTGATCGACATCGCGTCGGCCTTCATCACCTTCACCACGTCACCGGTGTGCGGCGCGTGGACCACCATGCCGTTGCCGATGTACATCCCGACGTGGTGCATGTCGGGGCCGTAGATCACCAGGTCGCCCGGCTGGGCCTGGTCCAGCGAGGGGACCCGGGTGCCGTAGTGGCCCTGCTCCTGCGAGGTGCGCGGCAGCGAGACGCCCGCCTGCCCGTACGCCCAGACCATCAGGCCCGAGCAGTCGAAGGTGGTCGACCCGGTGGCGCCCCACACGTACGGCGAGCCCTGCTTGCTCATCGCCTTGGCCAGCGCCGTGGCCGCGTAGCCGCTGGCCGGCGGCAGGTTGCTCAGGTCGACCCGGTCGCTGCCGCGCGAGGCGCGGTCGTCCTGCGCCTGCTGGGCCCGCAGCGCGGCGCGGTCGGCGGAGCTCAGCGAGTTCAGCAGGTCCTGGGCGGCCTTCAGCTTGGTGTTGACGTCCGCCTTGGCCTGGTTCAGGTCCTTGGTGGTGGTGTCCAGCGAGGCGAGGACGGCGGCCGCCTCGGTCTTCTCCTGGTCCAGCCGGCGCTGCTGGTCCAGCAGCCCCTTGAGCGCCTCGGCCTGACTGGTGCTGGCCTGCTGGACGGTGGAGGCCTTGTCCAGGTAGCCGGACGGGTCCGAGGAGAGCATCAGCTGGACGGACGGGTCGATGCCGCCGCTGCGGTACTGCTCGCCCGCCACCTCGGCGAGGCCGCCCTGGAGCTGGGTCATCTGCTCCTGGCCGCGGGCCACCTGGTCCTGCAGCTGGTCGGCCTGCTTGCGCAGCTGGTCGGCCCGCTCCTTGGCGCCGTTGTACTTCTCGGCCGCCTGCTCCTGCTCCTCCTGGAGCTGGTCGATCTGCGCCTTGACGTCCGTCTTGTTCGGCTGCGGCGCGGCGTGCGCGGCCACCTGGGCGGAGAGGGCGACCGCGGTCGCAGCGGCCGCGGTGAGCACGGAGATCCGTGCGCGGCTCGGCTGCTTGGGACGGCGGTGGGAGGCCAAGGGACCGGCTCCTTCTTCCAACGGACTCACCTGATGGGATGAGATTCCGGAAAATAGGTTTGACGCCAGACCCTAGTGAAGATCTATCCGTTCTGCCACTCCCCCGAAGGCGTGAACTCAGGTCCCCACGCTGACTTCACCGGACTCGCACAACACCCCGAAATGCTCCCTGACCAGGCATCATGCGAATCGCCCCGGGCTCAGGGCCGGGCCAGCCGGTTCAGCAGCAGCACCGACGCCACGGGGCGCGCGCCCGCCTTCCGCACGCCCTCCGCGACCTCCCGGTCGGTGGACACCACCACCACCGGACGGCCCTGCGGCTCGGCCCGCACCAGACGGCGGATCAGCTCGTCGGCCGTCTCCCCGGTGCGGCTGAACCGCACCCGGACCCCGCGCGGCGGCGCCATGATCACCGGGACGTCCAGGTCCTGCCCGTCGAACACGCAGGTGACCTCCGCCTGGGTCCGCTGGGCCAGCATCGCCAGCCCGCCCAGCAGCCGGATCCGCTGCTGCTCCAGCGGCAGCGTCGGATAACCGGTCTTGGTCACGTTGTAGCCGTCCACCACCAGGTGCACCTGGGGGATCGCCAGCAGCTGGTCCAGCAGCGCCGGATCGTCCTCGGCCAGCCCGCGCCGGGCCACGTCGTGCGGCGAGGCCGCCCCCGGCACCACCGCCTCCACCAGGTCCGCCGGGCGGATCTGGGCGACCGGCAGCGCCAGCTCCCGCTGGAGCCCCTGGGCCGACTGCAACACGGTGTCCAGCAGCAGCCGCAGCCGCATGTCCTCGACGCTGCGCCCCTCGCGGGCCGACCGGCGGCCCTGCTCGGCCGCGTTCTCCAGCTCCACGACCCGGTGCCGGAGCCGGCGCGCCTCGCTCTCGGCCGCGCCGCGCTCGGCCGCGGCCTGCGCCTTCAGGGCATCCAGCTCACCGGCCACCCGGCGGGTCTCGGCCTGCGCCCGGCGGGTGTCGCTCTCCAGCGACCGCACCTTCTTGCGCAGCGACTCGGCCTCCCTGCGGACGCCGTCCGACTCGGCCCGCTGCCGGTCCGCGTCCGCCCGCGCCGCGGCCCGCACCTCGGCCAGCTCGGCCTGCAGCTTCTCCACCAGCCGGGCCGCCTCCGCGGCGGCGTCCTCGGCGCCGGCCCGCTCGGCCTCCTCGCCGGCCTCGGCGACCAGCCGGCTCCAGCCCGTCGACCGCACCAGGTAGGCGGCGGCGGCGACGTCCATCGGATCGGCCGCGCTCGGGACGGTGCCCGACTCCAGCGCCTTCACCAGGTCCGGCTGCCCGAGGCGCAGCCGCTCCGCTATCCGCACCCGGAAGGCCGGCTCCGCCTCCAGCGCCGCCGCCAGCGCGGTGGCCGCGTACTTGGCCCGCCGCGCCGGGGTGAACTTGACGTACTGGCGCAGGCTCTGCGGGAGCTCGGCCGACGGCACCCCGCCGAGCGCGTCCGAGGCCAGGCCGACCACGCGACGGCGCACGCCCTCGGGCAGCGGCCGGTCGAGCTTCTCGACGGCGCGCTCCGCCGCGGACCCGGAGGCGCCGTCCACCACCCCGGCAGCCTCGGCCGGGGCCTCGGCCGCAGCGGGCTGAAGCCCCTGGGCTTCGCCGGGCTCCTTCGCTGCGTCCACCACGTCCTCGGCTCCGATCCTGGTCCAGCGGGGCACGGCCGCGGCCGCCCCCGTCGGCACGCTCCGTGCGTCCTGTTCTGTATTGTCCCGTGCGGCGCGGGCGGGTGCGCCGCGCACCCACCCCGCCGCGGCGGCGGGGATCAGCCCTGGTCGGCGGGGCCCTGCGCCTCGTCGGCGCCCGGACGGGCCACCAGCTCGACCTGGTCCACCGCGTTGCACCAGCGGCAGCGCACCGACTCGACGGTCTCGCTCAGCACCTCGGTCTCCTCGACCTTGGACTCGCCGGCCAGGTCGAAGTGCAGGAACTCGGTCACCCGCGCGGTGCGGGTCACGTCGAAGCGGGTGAGGTTGCCGCACAGGGTGCAGCGCCAGCGCGTCTCGGCGGTCAGAGCGGGGACGGTCATCGGGGGTCCTCTCGGGTGGTCCCTGGGTGGGGCAGGCGCTCCCCCCGGAGCCCCGGCGTCGGCGGCGGGAGGCGGGAATGCCCGCCCCAAGCCTATTGCCTGGGGCAACCGTCGCGACCACCGGTTGCCTGAACACCCGGGCTAGTCCACCTGCCGTAAACCGCCGTGTCACCTCCGGCGCCCGGAGGGATGCTTGGCCGCATGGCGCTCGCGGTCCCCGACCACACCGCCGCCCGGGGCGGCCGCCCGGCGGCGACCGCCCCCGTGGTCAGCTACGCCCTGATCGCCCTCAACACCCTGGTCTTCCTGCTCGGCCCGGCCGCGGGGCTCAACCCGCTGTACGGCACGGGCCAGGCCCGGGTCTGCGCGGAGCAGCGGTACGAGCAGCGCTGGGGCGCCGTCCCGGCCGAGGTGCTGGCCGGACGGCCGCTGACCGCGGAACAGCTCGCCGAGGCGCCCGACCCGGTCCCCGGCTGCCCGGCCGCCCCGACCCCGGGCAAGCGCCCGGCGCTGTCCGTCCTCACCGGGCTCTTCCTGCACGCCGGCTGGCTGCACCTGCTCGGGAACCTGCTCTTCCTCCAGGTCTTCGGCCCCACCGTCGAACGGCGGCTGGGCCGGGCCCGGTACGCCGTCTTCTACCTGGCCGCCGGCAGCCTGACCACGTACGGCTTCGCGCTCGCCGAGGCGCACGCGCCGAACTCCACCCGGGTGCTCATCGGGGCCTCCGGGGCGATCGCCGCCGCCCTCGGCGCCTACCTGCGCCTCCACCCCCGGGCCCGGGTGACCACCCTCGTCCCGCTGCTGCTCTTCCTGCCGCTGCGCTTCCCCGCCTGGCTGGTGCTCGGCCTCTGGTTCGCCCTGCAGTGGTGGTCGGTGCACGCGGCCGGGCCCGGGGTGGCGTACCTGGTCCACGTGATCGGCTTCTCGGCCGGGTTCCTCTACGCCTGCACCGTGGTCCGCCACCCCCCGCGACGACCGGGCTGACGCCCGATACGCTGGCGGCACCCCACAAAGGAGCCCGAACTGTGATCACCGCCATCGTCCTGATCAAGACCAGTGTCGACCGCATCCCGGAGATCGCCGAATCCATCGCCGCCATCGACGGCGTGAGCGAGGTCTACTCGGTGACGGGGGGCTACAACCTGGTGGCGATGGTGCGGGTGCGCCGGCACGACGACCTGGCCGAGGTCATCCCGGGCCGGCTCAACAAGGTCCCGGGCGTGGCCCACACCGAGACCCAGATCGCCTTCCGCACCTACTCCCAGCACGACCTGGAAGCCGCCTTCGCCCTCGGCCTGGACGAGTAGCGGTCAGCCCTCGGCGCGCCGGCCCCGCTCGACCTGCACGGTGGCGACGCAACGCCCGCCCTCGTTGCGGTAGTTCCAGGCCGCGCCCTGCGTGACCAGCTCCCGGACGGCGGTCAGGAAGCGGTCGACGTGCTCGTCCGGCGTCCCGGCGCCGAAGCTCACCCGGATCGCGTTCAGGCTGCGCTCGCCCGGCAGCGAGGGCTCGGGCGCACCGCACTCGGACGGCGCCTCGTCCTCGTCGCCGAGCAGCGTGCGCACCAGCGGGTGGGCGCAGAACAGGCCGTCGCGCACCCCGATGCCGTACTCGGCGGACAGCGCGGCGGAGAAGTGCGAGCTGTTCCAGTCCCGGACGACGAAGGACAGCACGCCCACCCGGGCGGAGCCCTCGCCGAACAGGTTCAGCACCTTGACCTGCGGGATCCCGGCCAGCCCGGCCGTCAGCCGGGCGATCAGCTGCTGCTCGCGGGCCTCCAGCCCGTCGAAGCCGGCCTCGGTCAGCGCCCGGCAGGCCGAGGCGATCGCGTAGGCGCCGATGACGTTCGGCGAGCCGGCCTCGTGCCGGGCCGGGCCGGTGTGCCACTGCACGGCCACCGAGCCGTCGGCCTCCCGGGCCACCGTCCGGGTCGCCCCGCCGCCCGCCAGGTACGGCTCGGCCGCGTCCAGCCAGTCCGCCCGGCCGGCCAGCACCCCGGCGCCGAACGGCGCGTAGATCTTGTGGCCGGAGAAGGCGATCCAGTCGACGTCCAGCTCGCGCACCGAGACCCGGTGGTGCGGCGCCAGCTGGGCGGCGTCCAGCACCACCCGGGCGCCGTGCCGGTGCGCGGTCGCCGTCAGTTCGGCGACCGGCCACAGCTCGCCGGTCACGTTGGAGGCGCCGGTGACGCAGAGCAGCCTGGGGCCCTCGGGCGCCTCGGCGAGCGCGGCGTCCAGCGCGGCCACCGCCTCGGCCCGCGAGCGCGGCGCCCGCAGGTAGGTGACGTCCAGTCCGGCGTGCGCCCAGGGCAGCAGCGAGGCGTGGTGCTCGGTCTCGAAGGCGAACACCCGGGTGCCGGCCGGAACGGCGGAGGCCAGCAGGTTGAGCGAGTCGGTGGTGGCCCGGGTGAAGACCACCTGGTCGCCCTCGCGCAGGTCGAGGAACTCGCCGACGGTGCGGCGGCTCTGCTCGAACAGGTCGGTGGACAGCTGGGAGAGGTACCCGGCCCCGCGGTGGACGCTGCCGTAGTACGGCGCGTAGGCGGCGACGTCGTCCCACACCCGCTGGAGCGCCGGCGAGCTCGCCGCGTAGTCGAGCGCCGCGTAGCCGACCTTCTCACCGCTGACGAGCGGGACCTGGACGTCGGCGCCGAGGACGGCGAGCGGGGTGCGGATTTCGGTGGCCAGAGACATGAGGATGCACTCCTTCTGGGGTAAGGGACCCCGGGAGTACCAGTCGTCGGGCGTCCGCGCTTGTCGCACGGACGGCTTGCCGTGACGACCCGGTCCTCACCCAGGGCACCCCGCCACGGACGGAGGGTTGCCGGACAGCCAGCTGGGGCTTGGCGCTGTCACTCATGACCTGGCGAAGACTCTAGGCCGGGTCCACCGGGCGGTCAAACGGGCATCCAGCATCCGGACAGCACGGGAGCCCGCACCGGCGTACCGGCACGGGCTCCCCAACTGCCGCCTCAGGCCCGGCTGGTGGCCTCCGACCAGCGCCGCAGCAGGTCCTGCGCGGCGCCGGAGTCGATCGCCTTCGCGGCCCGCTCCATGCCGGCCGCCAGCTGCTCGGTGAGCGGCGCGTCGCCCAGCTCCAGCGCGACCAGCGCCGCCGCCGTGTTCAGCAGGACGGCGTCCCGCACCGGCCCGTGCTCCCCGGCCAGCAGCCGCCGCGCGACCTCGGCGTTGTACGAGGCGTCCGCCCCGCGCAGCGCCTCGATGCCGACCAGCTCGATGCCCACGTCCCGCGGGTCGAAGGTGGTCTCGGTGACGACCCCGTCGCGCACCAGCCAGACCTGGGAGGTGGTGGTGATGGTCAGCTCGTCCAGCCCGTCGTCGCCGCGGAAGACCAGCGCCGTGGCGCCCCGCCGGGCCAGCACCCCGGCGATCAGCCCGGACAGCCGGGTGTCGAAGCAGCCGATGGCGTGCGCGGTGACCTTGGCCGGGTTGGTCAGCGGACCGAGGATGTTGAAGGCGGTCGGCACCCCGAGGTCGCGCCGCGCGGTGGCGGCGTGCCGCATCGAGGGGTGGAACTTCGCCGCGAAGCAGAAGGTCAGCCCGACCTCCTCGGCCACCTCGGCGACCCGCCGGGCGGAGAGGTCCAGCGCCACCCCGAGCTTCTCCAGCACGTCCGAGGAGCCGCTGGCCGAGGAGGCCGACCGGTTGCCGTGCTTGACCACCTTGGCGCCGGCCGCCGCCGCGACGATCGCCGACATGGTGGAGATGTTGACGGTCTTCGCCCGGTCCCCGCCGGTGCCGACGATGTCCACCGCCGGGCCGGGGATCTCCAGCGGCTCGGCGTGCGCGTACATCGCGTCGACCAGGCCGGCGATCTCCTCCACCGACTCGCCCTTGGCCCGCAGCGCGATCATGAACCCGGCCACCTGGACGGGGGACGCCTCGCCGCTCATGATCCGGTCCATCGCCCACGCGGTGGACGAGCGGTCGAGGTCCTCCCCCTGCAACAGTGCCGCCAGGAGGTCCGGCCAGGTGCGGACCACCTGCGCGGGGTCGCTACCGCCGTTCGCAGGGTTCACGTTCACCATGGCTGACTCCAGCTGTTGTCGGTTCCCCGCTCCGGGGACGTCCGTACGGATGGAGCCAGCCTATCGAGCGGAGGGCCCGGTTCTACCCCTGTCTTTCCTACTCCTGGCGCGGATTTCAGCGGACGGCCGGAGTCCGCTTCGCCAGCCGGTCCCGCAGCAGGGTGGCGACCGCCCCGGCCAGTGCCACCGGCTCCACCGGACGGGAGATGGCGGCGTCGGCCCGGCTCCAGGCGGCGAGCCAGGAGTCCTGCGGCCGGCCGATCAGCACCAGGACCGGCGGGCAGCCGTAGATCTCGTCCTTGAGCTGGCGCCCGAGGCCCAGCCCGCCGGCCGGAACGGCCTCGCCGTCCAGCACGCAGAGGTCCACTCCCCCCTTCTCCAGTGCCTTGAGCACCGCGGGGGTGGTCGCGCACTCCAGGTAGGACAGTTCCGGAAGATCCTCGGCGGGCCGACGGCCGAGCGCCGTCAGCACCTGCTCGCGGGTGTTGCGGTCGTCGCTGTAGACGAGGACGGTGAGCGTCTCATCGGTCGTGTACGCCATGGGCCCTGCTCCCTCAAGTGTGATCCGGACCACGTTCGCCTGATCCGGATGCTACTCCCGATCACCCTCCGCCGAGTCCCCCTCGCGCACGTTCCTCCTCAAGCCGCCGCGCCCTGGACTCACCCGCCTGGAGGACGGCCCGTCACCCGACCCCGCCCGGTCCACCCGTACGGCTCACCCGGAAGCCCTCCCCCCTACCTCCCGCGGCTACTCCGACCGTGCACCGACGCGCCGGGCAACGGGGTCGTAGGCTCCTCCGAGGAACCATCAGAAAAGGGACACGCCGCTGCTCAGTCCCCGTCCGGACACCCCGTCGCCCCCCAAGCGGGCATACCGCACGCACCGGACACTCCGAGGGACACCCCCCGACGTGAAGACGGAATAAGGGACCGACATAATGTCCGTCGTGGCGACAGCAACAGCAGTAGAAACCGGGCACGCGCACGGATCGGTCAACCGGCCGAACATGGTCAGCGTCGGAACGATCGTCTGGCTCAGTTCCGAGTTGATGTTCTTCGCGGCCCTCTTCGCGATGTACTTCACGCTCCGCTCCGTCAAGGGGCCGGAGTTCTGGACCGAGAAGGCCCACGCCCTCAACGTGCCCTTCTCCTCGGTCAACACCACGATCCTGGTGCTCTCCTCGCTGACCTGCCAGCTCGGCGTGTTCGCCGCCGAGCGCGGAGACGTGAAGAAGCTCCGGGCGTGGTTCATCCTCACGTTCGCCATGGGCGCGGTCTTCATCGGCGGCCAGGTCTTCGAGTACACCGAGCTGGTCAAGAAGGACGGCCTGTCGCTGTCCTCCGACCCGTACGGCACGGTGTTCTACCTGACCACCGGCTTCCACGGGCTGCACGTGACGGGTGGTCTGATCGCCTTCCTGCTGGTCCTGGGACGGACGTACGCAGCCAAGCGCTTCACGCACGAGCAGGCCACCGCCGCGATCGTCGTGTCGTACTACTGGCACTTCGTCGACGTCGTGTGGATCGGCCTGTTCGCGACCATCTACCTGATCAAGTAACCAGCTGATCAGGTCGCTGGCCACCGGCTGCGGCCCCCGCCCTCACCGGCGACGGGCCGCTTCTGCCGGTGCCGACGCTCCCACCGACCGACCGCGCGCGCAGCCCTAGACAGGCAGCCTCGTGCCGGCCAGACCGGCCGCCGGGTGCACCCACCAGTCGACCAGATCCTGACACCGGGGTTATTCCGTGAAAAAGCTCTCCGCACGACGGCGCCACCCATTGGCGGCGCTGGTCGTCCTACTTCTCGCCCTGGCGGCAACCGGGGGGCTGTACGCCGCGTTCGCGCCCGCCGACAAGGCGCAGGCCGACGTCGCCGCGCAGTCGCTCGCGATCGATGAGGGCAAGAAGCTCTTCGCCGTGGGCTGCTCCTCCTGCCACGGCCTGAACGGCCAGGGCAGCAGTGACGGTCCGAGCCTGGTCGGCGTCGGCTCCGCCGCTGTCGACTTCCAGGTCGGCACCGGCCGCATGCCGGCCCAGCAGCCCGGCGCCCAGGTCCCGCGCAAGAAGAACATCTACTCGCAGGCGGAGATCGACCAGCTCGCCGCCTTCGTCGCCTCCCTCGGTCCCGGCCCGGTGACCCCGACGGAGGAGCAGTTCACCTCGACCAACCCCGAGGACATCTCCAAGGGTGGCGAGCTGTTCCGCACCAACTGCGCCCAGTGCCACAACTTCGCCGGCCAGGGTGGTGCCCTGACCAAGGGCAAGTACGCCCCGTCGCTGGAGGGCGTGGACGCCAAGCACATCTACGAGGCCATGCAGACCGGCCCGCAGAACATGCCGTCGTTCCCGGACACCACCATGCCCGAGGAGCAGAAGAAGCAGATCGTGGCCTTCGTCCGCCACACCACCAACGATGAGCCCAACCCCGGCGGTCTCACCCTGGGCAGCCTCGGTCCGGTGACCGAGGGTCTGTTCGGCTGGATCTTCGGCCTCGGCACGCTCATCGCGGTCGCGATCTGGGTCGCCGCCCACACCACCAAGGCCAAGAAGTCATGAGCCACGACATGTCAGAAGAGAAGCTCCCGGAGCCGCACGGCTCCGCCGGCGAGGTGGCCGACCACGGCAGCCCGTTCGCCGACCCGGGCCTGCCGGCCCACGAGCCCCGTCGCACCGACATCGACGAGAAGGCCGCCTCGCGTGCCGAGCGCCAGGTCTCGCTGATGTTCGTGGTCTCGATGCTCGCCACCGTCGGGTTCATCGCCTCGTACGTGGCCATCGACCCGGACAAGATCGTCTACATCTTCCCGCTCGGTCACGTCAGCGCGCTGAACTTCGCGCTCGGCCTGACCCTGGGCGTCGCGCTGTTCATGATCGGCGCGGGTGCGGTCCACTGGGCCCGCACGCTGATGTCGGACGTCGAGCTGCCCGCCGAGCGTCACCCGATCGAGGCCTCCGACGAGGTCCGCAACGACGTCATCGAGCAGTTCAAGACCGGTGCCGCCGAGTCCGGCTTCGGCCGCCGCAAGATGATCCGCAACACCCTGATCGGCTCCATGGCGCTGGTCCCGCTCTCCGGCGTGGTCCTGCTCCGTGACCTTGGCCCGCTTCCCGAGAAGAAGCTCAAGGAGACCGGTTGGAAGGAGGCGACCGAGGCCAAGCCGCTGCAGCTCATCAACATGAACACCATGCAGCCGATGAAGCCCGAGGACATCATCGTCGGCTCGCTCACGTTCGCCATGCCGGAGGGCCTGTCCACGCACAGCGAGGACTTCCAGCAGCGGATCGCCAAGGACGCCCTGATGCTGGTCCGCATCGCGCCCGAGGACATCAAGGACGACAAGTCCAAGGAGCTGGGTTTCGAGGGCATCCTCGCCTACTCCAAGATCTGCACCCACGTCGGCTGCCCGATCAGCCTGTACGAGCAGCAGACCCACCACGCGCTCTGCCCCTGCCACCAGTCGACCTTCGACCTGGCGGACGGCGCCCGCGTGATCTTCGGCCCGGCCGGCCACCCGCTGCCGCAGCTGAAGATCATCACTGACGAGAAGGGCAACCTGGTCGCCACCGGCGACTTCGCGGAGCCCGTCGGCCCGAGCTACTGGGAGCGTGCTCGATGAGTAGCGCGAGCAGCACCACGACCGGTGCCGCCAAGCCCTCCAGCACGCGTGAAAAGCCCGCCAACAAGTGGGAAGCCGCGGCTGACTGGACTGACGGCCGGCTGGGGATCTACTCCCTCGCCAAGGCCAACCTGAGGAAGATCTTCCCGGACCACTGGTCCTTCATGCTGGGCGAGATCTGCCTCTACACGTTCGTCATCATCATCCTGACCGGCGTCTACCTGACGCTGTTCTTCAAGCCCTCGATGGCCGAGGTCGTCTACGACGGCTCGTACGTGCCGCTCAAGGGCATCCCGATGTCGGAGGCCTACGCCTCCACGGTGGACATCAGCTTCGAGGTCCGCGGCGGTCTGCTGATCCGGCAGATCCACCACTGGGCCGCACTGGTCTTCGTGGCCGCGATGCTCGTCCACATGATGCGCGTGTTCTTCACCGGCGCGTTCCGCAAGCCGCGTGAGATCAACTGGGTCTTCGGCTTCCTGCTGCTGGTCCTGGGCATGTTCGACGGCTTCTTCGGCTACTCCCTGCCGGACGACCTGCTGTCGGGCACCGGTATCCGCTTCATGGAAGGCGCGATCCTCGCCGTCCCGCTGATCGGCACCTACGTCCAGATGTTCCTGTTCGGGGGCGAGTTCCCCGGCCACGACATCGTGCCGCGGTTCTTCACCATCCACGTGCTGCTGATCCCGGGCATCATGCTCGGCCTGCTGGTGGCGCACCTGATCCTGGTCTTCTACCACAAGCACACCCAGTGGGCGGGCCCGGGCAAGACCGAGAAGAACGTCGTCGGCATGCCGCTGATGCCGGTCTACATGGCCAAGGCCGGTGGCTTCTTCTTCCTGGTGTTCGGCCTCATCGCCGTCATCTCGGCGATCGCCACGATCAACCCGATCTGGGCGTACGGCCCGTACCGTCCCGACCAGGTGTCCACGGACGCCCAGCCGGACTGGTACATGGGCTTCTCCGAGGGCCTGATCCGTGTCATGCCGGGCTGGGAGATCAGCGTCTGGGGCGGCCACACCCTCAACCTGGGTGTCATGGTCCCGCTGGCGATCTTCCCGCTGGTCCTGGTCTCGATCGCGGCCTACCCGTTCATCGAGGGCTGGATCACCGGCGACAAGCGCGAGCACCACATCCTGGACCGCCCGCGCAACGCCCCGGTCCGCACCGCCCTGGGCGCCGCCTGGATCAGCCTCTACCTGATCCTGCTGATGGCCGGTGGCAACGACCTGTTCGCCACCCACCTGCACCTGTCGATCAACTCGGTCACCTACTTCGTCCGCGTCGGCTTCTTCGTCGTCCCGGTCGTCGTCTTCATCATCACCAAGCGCTGGTGCCTCGGCCTCCAGCGCCGTGACAAGGAGAAGGTGCTGCACGGCCGCGAGACGGGCGTCATCAAGCGCCTGCCGCACGGCGAGTTCGTCGAGGTGCACGCCCAGCTGCCGCAGAAGGACCTGTACAAGCTCACCGCGCACGACCAGAACCAGCCGGTCGAGCTGCCGGCCCAGGCGGACGAGAACGGCGTGGCCCGCAAGGCCGGCGTCGTCACCCGCACCCGGGCCAAGCTCTCCCGCGGCTTCTACGGCGAGGGCAGCCAGATCCCCAAGCCGACCGCCGAGGAGCACCACGAGATCACCAGCGGCCACGGCCACCACTGATCCCGTAGGCATCACCGCGTCACCCCGAGGG
>NZ_JBHVET010000116.1:0-15521 GCF_042802135.1 Kitasatospora sp. NPDC057512 | reverse complement strand
GCCACCTGACGGACCGCCGGGGAGGGGCCCTCAGCGGATCGCGGTCTCCACGATCGGCGGGTGGCCGTTCCAGGAGGCGAAGACGGAGTTGGCCTCGTCGCCCCGGGTGAAGTCGACCCGCAGCCACTGGCCGTCGGTCCACACCTGCATCTGCCAGCCCGGGTCCGGGGTGGCGGAGACCAGGGTGGCCCGGTCCGGCTTCAGGTCCAGCGCGACCCTGCCGCCCGGGATCGGGTAGCTCTTCACCGTGGACGTCGTGGTGGCGGTGGGGACGGGCCGGCGGGTGGGCGGCGCGGCGGCGGTGGTGGCGGGGGCCGGGCCGTGCGGGGCGGTGGCGGTGGCGGCGTTGGTGGTGCCGGTGGTCGGGGAGGCCGCCGGGGAAGGGGTCGTGGACCGTGCGGCGGAGCGCGGCTGGTCCGCGGTGGCGGGCGCGGAGTGCAGCGTGCCGTCGGCCTTCGGGGAGGGCAGCGGCAGCGCCGTGGGCCGTTCGAACGCGGCGCCGGTCAGCACCGCGTGCACGCCGAGCCAGGACAGCGCCACCGCCGCCCCGGTGGCCGCCGCCCAGGCGCCGAGCTGTACCAGTCCGTTCCGCATCGTCCGCACATCCTGCCGTATTTCCATACGGATGGAGACCGGCACCCCCGGTATTCAGCAGGGCAGTTGCACAATGTCCGGACCCACCCCCGAGGTACAGACCACTGACCGGCGATGGCGTACCGTGCAGGCCCATGGCAACAGTGCTCGTGGTCGAGGACGACCCCTTCGTACGTTCCGCCCTCATCCGGCACCTGACCGACACCGGTCACGCGGTCCGCAGTGTGGGCACGGCTCTGGAGGCGCTGCGGGAGGTCGCCCAGGTCGGCTGTGACCTGGTGATCCTCGACCTCGGGCTGCCCGACCTGGACGGCAGCGAGGCGCTCAAGATGATCCGGGGCCTGACCAACGTTCCGGTGATCATCTCCACCGCCCGGGACGACGAGGCCGAGATCATCCGACTGCTCAACGACGGCGCCGACGACTACCTGGTGAAACCTTTCTCCGGGGAGCACCTCAGCGCCCGGATGACCGCCGTGCTGCGCCGCTTCGGCAGCGGCGCGGCCCCCGTCGCCCAGGTGCTGCGGGTCGGCGGACTGGCCATCGACCTCCAGCGGCGGGAGGCCGCGCTGGACGGACGGCCGCTCGACCTGACCCGCCGTGAGTTCGACCTGCTGGCCTTCCTGGCCGCCCGGCCCGGCGTGGTGGTGCCGCGCAAGGAGATCCTCGCCGAGGTCTGGCAGCAGACCTACGGCGGCGACCAGACCATCGACGTCCACCTCTCCTGGCTGCGCCGCAAGCTCGGCGAGACCGCCTCCAACCCCCGCTACCTGCACACCGTCCGGGGCGTCGGGGTCCGGCTGGAAGCCGCCGGAGGCCTCGCGGAGCACCGGACATGAGGCGGTTCGGGCGCTCGCTGCGCTGGGCCCTGATCAAGGCCGCGGTGGCCGGGACCACCATGGTCGCGCTGGCCTTCCTGATCCCGCTCGGGCTGATGGTCCAACAGACCGCGCGGGACCGGGCCTTCACCGCCGCCGAGCGGCAGGCCGCGGCGCTCGGGCCGGCCCTGGCGATCACCACCGACGAGGACGCGGTCAACCGGGCCCTGGCCAGTACGGACGCGGGCGGGCAGGGGCGGATGGCGGTGCACCTTCCGGCGGCCGGGCAGCCCGCCGGGGCGGGCGGCGCCGACACGGCCCACGGCGGCGGGGGCGGCCCCGGGACGGTGGCCGCCGGGACGGGCGGGGTCGGCCCGGGTGCGGCGGCCGCCGGGACCGGCGAGCCCGAGGGCCCGATGCTGGGGGAGGGGCGCGCCGCCGCGGCCGACGTGGCCACGGCCGGCGGGCAGGGCCGCTCCTTCACCGTGAAGGTGGCCGGCGGGTACGCCCTGCTCCAGCCGGTCGCGGTGGACACCGGACGGACCGCGGTGGTCGAGGTGTTCGTGGCCGAGAGCGACCTCACCCGGGGCGTCGCCACCGCCTGGCAGGTGCTCTCCGCCGTGGCGCTCGGCCTGGTCGCCATCTCGGTGCTGGTCGCCGACCGGATGGGCAGCCGCATCGTCGCCTCCGCGCGGAAGCTCGCCGCCGCCGCCCGCTCGCTCGGCGCCGGGAACCTCTCGGTGCGGGTCCCGGTGGAGGGCCGGCAGGTCGCGGGCAGTCCGGAGGAGCTGCGCGAGGCCGGCCAGGCGTTCAACACCATGGCCGACCGGGTGGTCCAACTCCTCGCCGCCGAACGGGAACTGGCCGCGGACCTGTCGCACCGGCTGCGCACCCCGCTGACCGTGCTGCGGCTCAACGCCGCCTCGCTGGGCGAGGGCGACGCGGCCGACGCCACCCGGCACGCGGTCGCCCAACTGGAGCGCGAGGTCGACCAGATCATCCGCTCGGCCCGCCGCGCCCCCGAGGACGCGCCCGTCGTCGCGGTCGGCTGCGACGCCGCCGAGGTGATCCGGGAGCGGGTCGCCTTCTGGTCGGCGCTGGCCGAGGACGAGGGGCGCCGCTGGCAGCTGGCCGGCGCCGAGCGGGCGGCGCCGGTGCCCGTCCAGCGCGGCGACCTGGCGGCCGCCGTCGACGCGCTGCTCGGCAACGTCTTCCGGCACACCGCCGTCGGCACCGCCTTCGCGGTAGACGTGCTGGCCACCGACTGCTCGGTGATCGTGCTGGTCGGCGACGCCGGAGCGGGGTACAGCGACCCGGCCGCCGCCCTCAAGCGCGGCGAGGGGCACGGCGGCGAGGGCTCCACCGGCCTCGGCCTGGACATCGTCCGCAAGCTCGCCGAGTCCACCGGCGGCGACGTCGCGCTCGGCCGCTCCGCGGTGCTCGGCGGCGCCGAGACCCGGCTGCGGCTGCGCACCGGGCCGCAGGAGGCGGCGCCCGCGCGGGGCGGACGGCGGCGGACCCGGGGCGCGCTGTTCCAGAAGTGACGGCGGTCCGGGGCGGCGTTGCGTCCGGCGGGGCGTCCGGTGGGACGGCGGTCGCGAGCCCTTCCTTAACGGCGGCCTAAGGGACCTCTACCGCTCGCTCAGCCCGCCCGTCGCGCCCCCGGGCCACCGCTAGCGTCGGTCGCGCCGACCTCCACCCCGGCGCCGACCCCCACCCCGGCCGTCACCCCCACGGCGACCGGTGTGCCCGTTCCCCCGGTCGGCGCCGGGGCCGGATGCGCCCTGTGCGCGGACACCCCGCTCCACCCGCCGTACGACCTGGTCGCAGGGGGCCCTGGCCGTTCGTGCTCCGCCGACGGCGGAGGACGGCTGGTCAGGGCAGCTTTGTCACGCCGGGTAGTCGATCGTGTCCGGTTCCGCCCGGACGGCATCCGGTATCGTCGCTGGTTGGCCCAGCCGTGGACGGAGTGGACAGTGACAGCGGTGCAAGACGAGCGCAGCCCGGTGCGGACCGCACCCGACCCCTCGCCCGCCCCCCTGTCGGACCGGCTGCGCCGGTCCCTCGGCGCCCCCGTCCGGGCACTGCGCGAGGCCCCCCGCCGCCCGTTGCTGGCGGCCTCCGCCGTGGCGCTGCTGTCCCTGCTGGTGTACGCGGTGGTCCGCCACTTCGTGCACACCTCGATGGTGGACATGATCGTCTACCGGGCCGAGGGCGCCGCCGTGGCCAACGGCACCGACCTGTACGCCCTGCGCGTCACCGAGTGGAACCTGCCCGCGACGTACCCGCCGTTCGCGGCGATGCTGTTCGTCCCGACCACCTGGTTCCCGGTCCCCTTCCTCCGGGTGGCGATCACTCTCGGCAACCTCGGGCTGCTCGCCCTGCTGACCCACCTGTCCTTCAAGCTGGTCGGCTGGCCGCGCCGCGAGCTGCGGCCGATCGGCGTGGTCCTGGTGACCGGCCTCGGGGTCTGGCTCGAACCGGTCTTCACCACGCTCCGTTACGGCCAGATCAACCTCGCGCTGGCCTGCCTGATCCTCTGGGACCTCACCCGCCCGGACGGGCGGCGGAGCAAGGGCGTGGCGATCGGCATCGCCGCCGGCATCAAGCTCACCCCCGGCCTGTTCGCGGTCTACCTGCTGATCACCGGACGGATCCGGGCCGCCTTCGTGGCCGGCCTCACCTTCCTCGGCACCTTCCTGCTCGGCGCCCTGGTCCTGCCCGACGCCACCTGGGGCTTCTGGACCAAGTACCTCTACGACTCCTCCCGGGTCGGCAAGACCTGGATCGTCGACAACCAGTCGATGCGCGGCGCCTTCGCCCGCCTGCTGCACAGCGCCGACCCCGGCACCGTCGCCACCCTCGGGGCCGGCCTGGTCGTGGTCGCCGGCCTCGCCGTCGCCGCCTGGGCCGCGCGCAGCGGCCGCTGGCTGCCCCGGGCCGAGGCCTGGGGCGTCTGCTGCGCGGCCGTCACCGCCGTCCTGATCTCGCCGATCAGCTGGACCCACCACTGGGTCTGGTGCGTGCCGATGCTCGTCCTGCTCGCCGCCGAGGCCTCGGTCGAGCACGCCCGCCCGGCCGGCGTCCGCCGACTGCGCTGGCGGGCCGCCTTCTGGGCCACGCTGGTCGCCTTCCTGTCCTTCGCGATGTGGGCCGCGAAGCCGGTCGGCCTGGCCGTCCTCGACATGTCACCGTGGCGCCAGCTGCCGACCTCCGTCTACCCGTGGGTCGGACTCTGCTTCCTGCTCGCCGCGGCCGTCCGGATAAGGGCCCGACGGCGCTCGGCCGGCGCGCCGCTGGTCCGGCTGCCCGGACAGCGGGAGACCGGCGGCCCGGACGCCGCCCGCGGTCGTCAGCAGGCCCCCGCGGCCCGCTGAGCCGGCGGGGGCGCCGCTCCTGCTTCCCTGTTCCCGGGCCTGGCGCGCCTGGCGCTCCTGCCGCTTTTCCGGCCGAGCCCGCTGCCCGTGCTCGTGGTCGCGGTCGTGGCCGTGGCCGTGGTCTCGCGGGTGTCCGTTTCCGTGCTGCTGGACGTGCCGGTGCACGCTGCGGCGCACGCCTAGGCGAGCAGCTCGGCGAGCGAGCCGTCCATGTCCAGCGCGGCCAGCTCGCTGCCCGGCGGGACCAGCCGGTGCGCCCGCTCCAGCCAGGCCGCGACGACCGGCAGCGGGGCCTCCAGCAGGGCGTCCCCGGCGGGCGAGCTCAGGGCCAGACAGAGCACGCTGCGCCGGCCCGAGCGGGTCGGCCAGATCCGCACGTCGCCCTGGCCGCACGGGCGGAAGGTGCCCTCGACCAGCAGCTCGCGGGCGAACACCCAGGTCACCGGGGAACCGGTGTCCAGGTGGAAGGTGATGTACACCGCGTACGGGTCGTGGCTGCCGTAGGACAGTCGGGCCGGGACCGGGACGCTGTGCTCCGGCGAGAGCACCAGGTTGAGCTCCAGCTCGTGCTCGACGACGCTGACGGGACGCTCCATGATCGTCTTCCTCTCTGCCTTCGGGCGGTGCCCGGTTCCGGGCCCCTGTGACCTTTGAGAGGGCGGTCCGCACCGGCTCTTACACACGTTTCCGGGATTTCTTCGGGAAGTTTGGTGAGGGGTGGTGAACGGCGGGTGGCACGGCGCGCGGGTCATCGTCGTGCGCTGGGTTCCTTACCTTGAGCCACCCTCCGCTGTCCGGGGATTCGCGAACTTTCCGTCACGGCTTCGGTGAGGTACTACCCTTTGTGACTGCCCGGCGACTGTCCGCCCATCGGTGACGCCCCCACGTGCGCCGAACGCCGGGCGCGCGCCTGGTCGTGCGCGCGGGGGGACGCGTCTGCGGTGGTCGGGCCCGGTCGGCCCGCACCGTCCTCGTCAGGCCCTGCCAGGAAAGAAGACCCCCATGACGGACCGCCCCTTCGCCGCCGACGGCGACCCGGCCGTCGCACCCGAGCCCGGCTACTACCCCGACCCCTCCATCCCCGGCTTCATCCGGTACTGGGGCGGCTCGGCCTGGGTGCCCGGCACCAGCCGGCCCGCGCCCGCCGAGGGCGAGATGCCGGCGCCGCCCCGGTACGCGACCCGCCCTCCCGTCCCGGGCGGGCCGGCGGCGCGGGCGGTGCCGCCGCCGGTGGTGCTGCTGGAGACGGTGGCGCCGGAGGCGGGCGGTGCGGGGCTGGTGGCCCCGGAACCGATGGCCCTGGGAGCGGTGCCGCCGGGGGCGGTTCCCCCGGGGACGGCGCCTTCCGGGGCGGTGCCTTCGGGGTCCGTGGCGGAGGTGCGGGGCGGGCTGCCGGCGGGCGGGGGCGACACCGGGCCGGTGTACTTCGACCAGACCTCGGGCGGGGCGTCCTTCGTGCTCGGGCCGAGGGTGGCGGAGGTGATCGGCGGCCCGGTGTTCCGGACAGTCGACGGGCCGGGGGTGCTGTCGGGGGTTGCGCCGGGGGTGCCGTCCGGGGCGTCCTGCGGTGCGTCGTCCGGGGCGCCGTCGGGCTTCGTCGGTGCCGAGCCGCCCGGGGCCGTGGACGCGCCGGTGGCCGTCGGTGCGGCGCCCGAGACGGCCCCGGTCCCGGGGTCGGCCCCGGCTCCGGCACCGACCCCCGCTCCGGTCGCCGGGGGGTTCGAGTCCGGCTGGCAGGCCGATCCGCGGGCGCAGCGGGGCCTGATGGAGACGGGCGACGCGCCGCGTTGGGTCTCCTGGGGGGTGCTTCCGGAGGCGCCCGATGCGGAGCAGGGGCGTGCGGAGCCCAAGCGTGCTCCGATTGCCGCGGAGCTGGCCGCCACCGGCGCTCCCGCCGTGGCGGTGGCGGTGCGGGAGGCCCCGGTGCCGGCCGTCCTGGCCTCCGGCCCGGTGCCGGTGGTCGGCAAGGAGGCGGTCCAGAGCCCGATGCAGGCCCCGGTCCCGGTCCCGGTCCCGGCCGCGACCGCGGTCGCCTCGAAGCCCCAGGCCGGGGTGGCGGCGACCGCCTCCGCCCACGTCGCTCCGCTTCCCGCCGTACGGGCGGTCCGGGAGACCGCCGTCCAGCCCCGCCCGTCCGCGGCCACCCCCGTCCCCGCGTCCTCCCGGGCCACCCGGACCTCCCGAGACGCCCGGACCACCCGGATCCCCGGCCCGGCCGGCCTCGGCCGCCGGCTGGCCGCGCGGACGGTGGACACCGCCGTGCTGCTGGTGGTCGCGGTCGCCGCCGGGATCCCGCTCGGCCGCTCGGTCTCCGACCACCTCCAGCAGAAGGTCGACCAGGCCCGGATGGCCAGCGCCCTCACCCGGCGCCAGGTCCAGGTCTGGCTGGTGGACGACGTGGTGCTGGGCAAGATCGCCGTGCTGATCGGCATCCTGCTGTTCGTCAGCCTGCTCTACGAGGTGCTGCCGGTCGCCCGCACCGGACAGACTTTCGGCAAGCGGATCGTCCGGATCCGCGTGGTGGACGCGGCCACCCCCGCGGCCCGCACCAGGCTGAGCCTCGGCCGCTCGCTGCTCCGCTGGGCCGTGCGGCAGCTGGGCGCGGTGCTGCTGCTCGGCCTGGTCTGGCCGGTGTTCGACCGTACGGCGCGGCGGGGCTGGCAGGACCGCGCGGCCCGTACCCGGGTGGTGCGCGGCTGAGGGCCGGTGGGGCCCGGTGCAAAACGGACAAAATGTCCCGAACATCGAGAATGTGCGATGTTCTACTCGGGGGCATGAGCACCCACGACCCCTCAGGCCCCCAGCCGGAGGGGGGCGGTACGCCCTCCTTCGACAAGCAGCCCCCGCAGCCGGGCGGCGGCACGCCGGAAGGCGAGCCGTCGGGCCCGACCCCGTCCCGCGACCCGTCCGGTGACCGGTCCGGCGGCCCCGGCCCCTACCAGGGCACCTACGGCGGGAGCCCGTACGGCGAACCGACCCCCGGTCAGGCCCCGTACGGCCAGAACCCCTACGACCAGCCGCCGCCCGGCCAGGGCACCGGTTACGGCCCCGGCGCGTACGGTACCCCCGGCGCCGGCCCCGTCCCCGGCATGCCGCCGATCGGCACCTGGCCCAAGCGGTTCCTCGCCCGGCTGATCGACTACCTCCTGATGCAGGCCGTCGGCGTGATCATCGTGGGCCCCTTCACCGACCTCAGCACGCGCAACGGCTCCACCGAGGCGTTCTGGCTCGGCTGCGCCATCTACCTCCTCTACGAGGCCCTGATGCTCAGCCGGGACGGCCAGACCCTCGGCAAGAAGGCGATGAAGATCCGCGTCGCCATGCTCGTCGACGGGAACAAGCCCACCCAGTCCGCCGCCTGGACCCGCGCCGCCGTCTTCATCCTCCCGGCCGTGCTCTGCTGCGCCGCGCTCTGGTGGATCGTCGACGGCCTCTTCGGCGTCTTCGACAAGCCCTACCGGCAGTGCCTGCACGACAAGGCCGCGAAGACCGTGGTGGTCACCACGGAGGTCTGAGCGGCGCGGCGGGACGCGCCCGGCGGCGGATCAGCGCTGCCGGGCGTACGCGTGCCCGGCAGCGGCCGCGGTGCGGCGGGGCGCCCCGGCCGGATCCGCGGGACCCGACGCCACGGTGGCGGCCCTGGCCGCGGCGGCGGACATCGAAAGCACCGTCACCACGGTGCCGAGCGCCAGCGCGAACCCCACCAGCACCACGACCGCCAGGACGCCCGAGGCGCCCGAAACGGCCAGCAGTGCCACCGTGGTGGCGACGACGGTGAACGAGCCGAGGCAGGCCTGGGCGACGGAGGGGCGCGGCATGGCGGGGGTCCTTCGCACGTCGGGGGAAACGGGCGGGAGTGGTGCCGGTTCCGGTGGTGCTACCCCGCGGGGAGGACGGGTACGTCCAGGCTAGCCCTCGGAGGCGGGGGCACAGGGGGCGCACGGGCTCACCCCGGGGTCGTCCGGCCCGGTCGGTACGGTGAACCGGCACCTGCCGAGCACTGCCGAGCACCAGGCGCCACCGCAGACCACGTACCACCGCAGACCACGTACCACCGAACACCACGTACCCGGGGGAACCGACCATGCCCATCCCCGCCGACTGGCCCACCACCGAGGCCGAGGCACTCGCCGAACAGGAGCGGCTGCGCCCGCTCGTCCAGCCCCACGACGACCCGGGCCGAGGCCCCGGCGCCCCCGGCACCCTGATCGCCGGCGTGGACGTCGCCTACGACGACGAGCACGACCTCGTCGCCGCCGCGGCCGTCCTGCTCGACCGCGACACCCTGGACGTCGTCGAACAGGCCACCGCCGTCGGCCGGATCGCCTTCCCGTACGTCCCCGGACTGCTCGCCTTCCGCGAAATCCCCGCCGTCCTCGACGCGTTGGCCGCACTCACCCGCACCCCCGACACCGTCGTCTGCGACGGCTACGGCCTCGCCCACCCCCGCCGCCTCGGCCTGGCCAGCCACCTCGGCGTCCTCACCGGCCTCCGAACCCTCGGCGTCGCCAAGACCCCCTTCACCTTCGACCACCACGAACCCGACGCACCACGCGGCTCCTGGACCCCCCTCACCGACCCCGCCACCGGCGAGGAGGTCGGCCGCGCCGTACGCACCAGGGCCGGCGTCAAACCCGTCTTCGTCTCCGTCGGCCACCGCACCGACCTCGACACCGCCGTCCGCACCACCCTCGACCTCGCCCGCCACTACCGCCTCCCCGAAACCACCCGGCACGCCGACTCGCTCTGCCGCCGCGCCCTCGCCGACGCCCGGCGCACCGGGACGAACGCGAACTGACCATGCCCAGGGCGGGATTCGGGCCCGGTGTGTTAGACATGAGACACCGGGGCCCGGCCCCGGCCGCCAGGGGGACGGACGCACGGGGGAGGCGCCGACATGGGACCAGGGACCACCGGTACCGGATCGACCGGCGGAGCCGGACAGGGCTACCGCATCGAGGTCGAACAGCTCCGCGCCTTCGCCGGCCAAGTACGGCTGCTGCTCGCCGACTTCCAGAAGCACGCCGACGGCACCGACGCCCACGGCCGCAGCGGCATCGGCAAGACCGCCTTCGGGACCTTCGCCGAGGCCACCGAGATCCACGGCCGCTACGGCACCATGCGGGACGCGCTGCGCGACGTCCTCAACCAGCTCCAGGAAGCCGTGAACGAGGCCCAGCAGAAGGCCGACCTCACCGCCACCAACTACGAGGAGCAGGACCAGCACACCGCCACGAAGCTCAAGCTCGGCGACGACGGCTGGTCCGTCGCCCACCCCTCCGCGAGCAGCCAGGCCGCGGCCCAGCAGAACCGCACCCCGTCCACCCGCGGCAACGCCACCGTCTGACCGCCGCCCGCCCGCCCCGAACGGAGGCCGACCGCCCGTGGTCTACACCGACTTCACCAAGTACAGCCACGCCCAGCTCCGCACCATGGCACAGGCCCTCGACCCCGGCGCGGTGATGGCCGCCGGCGACCCCTGGCGCAAGGCCGCCGACACCCTCAAGCAGATCCGTCAGACCCTCACCAAGGCCAGCACCGAAGCCGCCACCTCCTGGGAAGGCACCACCAGCGACGCCTTCCACACCCGCATGCTCACCCTGGCCGCCAGCATCAACAACGCCGCCGCCTATGCCAACGACGCGGCCAACATCCTCCACAACACCTCCGAAGCCATGGCCAAGGCCAAGCGCGACATGCCCGAGGAACCCGGCAACTGGGACAAGGTCAAGGACACCGTCGGCGACGCCCTCTTCGGCGACGACGACGAACACATCCCCCTCGCCGACCGCAAGAAGGCCGAAGCGGCCGCCATCATGCAGACCCTCGCCATGCACTACCGCATCGCCACCCCGGCCCTGAAGTCCCCGCCGCCGTACGACCCGAAGAAGCCGCCGCCGGTGAATCCCGGGGGGCGGGACGACTTCTCCGACCAGACTGCCAGTGATCAGAGTGCGTTCGTCGCGGCGGGCGGTGTGATGACCGGTATGGGTGCCGGCAACCTGCACGCGGCCGGAGGGCCCTTCGGCAAGCCCGTGGATGCCCCAGCAGTGCCCCGGAGTCGTAGCGTGAGCAGCGGCGGTGCTGCTTCTAAGCCGTCGACAAGCTCAGGAAGCACGCCGATTCCCTCGGACCCCGGGATCAAGGGCGGAACGGCCCAGGCGTCAGGGAAGCCTGGGGTTGCCAACTACGGCGCGGGAACGGCTGTTGACGGCGGCGTGAACACCGTCGCGAAGCCGACTGCGGCCGGGTCGTCGCCGACTGGTGTTGCGGGTACGCCAGCCCCCACCGCACCGGGACCACAGACCGGTGCCGGCCCCACGTGGCTCGGGCCTGGAAAGGGAGACACGGTGCCCGGTCTGTTCACCGGCGGAAGGGAGATGCAACCGTTCGTCGAGCGGGAGGCATTCGGCCGGAGTGATCAACGGGGAGGGACGGGCGAGGTTCGTGGCGGCGCTGCACGGGGTGCTGAGGGGATCCACGGAGGCAGTCCTGGCCCGGTCGGCCCCGGATCCGGCCGACCGGGCGGCGCCGTTGTGGGCGACGGTGGGCGAGCGGTACCAGGAGGCAAGGCATCCGCGGGTGAAGCGGCGTCTGGCAGCAAGCGGGCCTTCACCGAGGGCGGTTCCGGCCTGGGGCAGCGCAACCGACTTCGGGCGGAGCCGACAGCTGCCTCTGGAGCTTCCTCGGGGTCTGCAGTTCCGTTCGGAGGGGCTCATGGGCGCGTCAAGGACAAGGAGAAGGTCAGAAACCGACCGGACTACCTGGTGGAGGACGAGGAGACCTGGGCATCGGGGGAGTCCGCCAACCCGAACGTGGTGAAATGACCCTGGTCCTTCAGGAGACCGGGTGATTCGATCGGGGCCCTCGTGGTTCGTGGACCACAGGGGCTACCGCTGTGCTGAGTGGGGTGACCAGCCTTGGGAGACCGGCGGCTTCGGCGTGGGGCGGCTGTGCTGACAGTTGGCGGCCTGGTCGTCGGGATCGGAGCGGGGCCGGCCTGTGCGGACGGCACGCGTGACGCGCAATGGGTGTTGACCGGCTACCGGGCCGACAGCACGCTGTGGCCAGTGTCGCAGGGCAGCGGTGTCACCGTTGCCGTCATCGACAGCGGCGTGATGAAGGGACATCAGGACCTGGCGGGTCAGATCCTGCCCGGAGCCGACTTCACCGGCGAGGGCAGCGACGGCACGGTCGACAAGGACGGCCATGGCACTGGGATGGCCAGTCTCATCGCGGGCCGTGGGCATGGCGATAACGCGGGAATCATGGGCCTGGCGCCCGAGGCCAAGATCCTTCCCGTGAGGGTGAGCTGGACCTCCACCGACACCGTGGCGCAGAGCGGCCTGGCAAAGGGGATTCGGTTCGCGGTGGACCACGGCGCCAAGGTGGTCAACATGTCGATCGGCGGTTACTCGGGAACCGATCAGGAGACGAGGGCGGCGGTCAAGTACGCCGTCGACCATGATGTCGTCCTCGTCGCGTCCAACGGGAACAGTGGGCAACAGGCTGCGCCCGTCGAGTACCCGGCCGCATTTCCGGGTGTGGTGGCGGTCGGTGCGGTGGACCGGCAGGGACACCTGTGGGAGAAGTCGACGTACGGCCCGGAGACCACGCTGGCAGCTCCCGGAGCGGAGATCTACCGGGCGAGTGCGAAGTCCTCGGCAGGCTACGGGGTCGCTAATGGCACCTCGGACGCCGCCGCCTACGTGTCCGGCACTGTGGCGTTGATCAGGGCGAAGTTCCCGAACCTGTCGGCCGGGCAGGTGGTCAATCGGATGATCAAGACGGCCACTCCTCCGGCTGACGGTTCTGTGGTGCCGAGTGACCGGTACGGGTACGGGGTTCTGGCGCCGGCGAAGGCGTTGGAGGCGAATCCTGCCGTTGACAACGGGCCTCGGGAGAATCCGCTGGTGGGGCGGAAGGAGTCGCAGGGGGCGCCGCCCATGGACGAGCCGACGGATGGGGCTTCGGAGGAGGCTGTCTATCCCGGTGCGGATGGTGGCGGGAGCGGCGGGAACGGGGTCGGGGTGGTCGTGGGGGCGGCGGCCGGGGGGTTGGTGTTGGTGGCTGTCCTCGTCGGGGTGCTCGTGGTGCGGCGGCGGGGTCGGCGGGCGGGTCAGTGAGTGGCGAGCCATTCGTCGCGTAGGGCGGCCATCTGGAGGACGTCCCAGTAGCGGTCGTCCCAGTGGTGGGCTTGGCGGGAGCGGCCTTCGAGGGTGAAGCCGGACTTGCGGTAGGAGTGGGCGGCGCGTTCGTTGTACTCGAAGACTTCGAGGTGGACGCGGTGGAGGCGGATGGTCTCGAAGGCGTGGCGCAGGACCAGGAGGGTGGTCTCGGTGCCGATGCCGCGGCCGGTGTGGCCCGGGGTGAGGGCGATCCGGTAGCTGGCGGAGGAGTTGTCGGGGTCGACGTCGGTGAGGGCGGTTTCGCCGAGGAAGCGGCCGGTGGCGGGGTCTTCGACGGCGAGGTCGAGGCGGTCGGGCTGTTCGGCGCGGGTGGTGCACCACTGGTGGATCTGGTCGCGGGTGAAGGCGGTGCGGGTGCCGGTGAGCCGGTTGGTGGCCTCGTCGGCGCAGAGCTCCCACATCGGGTCGGTGTGCCGTCCGTCGAGGGGGACGAGCCGGATGGTGGGGCCGTGCAGGGTGGGCTTCACGGCGAGGGCGGCGAGATCGGCGAGATCGGCGAGATCGGTCATGGCGGCCAGGATGGATGTTCGGCTTCCGGTTCGTCCACGTATTTAGTCCTGGCGCGCGGGCGCGCACCGGTTGGGGTGCGCGCGGGGACGGGGGCGCGTGTTGAGGGGACGCGCCGGGTGAATGCGCCGGGGGGTGGCAGTATTTCGGCGACCGCTGGCGTCATTGCCGCTGGTGGGGTTCCCCCGGGGGCGGAGATGCTGGGCCCATGAGCACTCCTGAGCGCACGCGGGTCGAGAGCACGCCGATCGCCGCCACGAACACCGTCGACGACGGGATCGTCCCCGACACCAAGGACTGGACCTGGGTGCTGGAACGCCCTTGCCCCGACTGCGGGTTGGACACTCCGCGGGTGGTGCGGGAGGACGTCGCCGGGATGGTCCGGGCCAATGCGGAGGGCTGGCTGGCGGTGCTGGCGGGGGACGTGGACGGGTTGCGCCGGCGGCCGGCTCCGGGGGTGTGGTCGGACCTGGAGTACGCGTGCCACGTCCGGGACGTCTTCCGGCTGTTCGACGTCCGGCTGAACCTGATGCTGGACCTGGACGACCCGCTGTTCCCCAACTGGGACCAGGACGAGACGGCCGTCGCCGAGCGCTACGGGGAGCAGGACCCGACGGTGGTGGCCGGGGAACTGGCGGAGGCCGCGGAGACGCTCGCCGCCGCTTTCGAGCGGGTGGCGGGGGCGCAGTGGGCGCGGACCGGGAACCGCGGCGACGGGGCGCGGTTCACGGTCGAGTCGTTCTCCCGGTACCTGGTCCACGACCCGGTGCACCACCTGTTCGACGTGACGGGCGAGCGGGTCTGAAGCCGGGCCTGAAGCCGGGTCTGGAGTCGGGCCTGAAGCCGGGTCTGGTGCCGGGGCGCGGGGTCACCAGCCGGAGGCCTCGCGCAGCATGGTGCGGCGCAGCCGTCCGGCCACGCTGGCGGCGTCGGTGCCGATGACGTCGGCGATCTCGGGGGCGGCGAGGCCGACGACGTAGTGCAGGATCGCCAGGTCGTCGTCGGCCGGGTGGCGGTCCGGGGCGGGGGTCGCCTGGCGGGTGTGGTCGGCGACGGTGCCGCGCAGGATCTCCCAGGCGTGCGCGGTGGGGTTGGAGCTGCCCATCAACTCCCGCCAGTGCACCGCGATTTCCGCGAAGGCCTGCTGGACGGCGACGGCCGCGGCGCTGTGCTCGGTCAGCCACACGCGCGCGTAGCTGAGGTACCGGGGGCGGTGGAGTTCGCAGAACGCGGTGAACTCCAGGGGCACCTCCGCCGGCTCGCCGGGCCTCGGGGGCGGCTCGGCTGAACTCTCGTGACGGTTGGTCATCTCGGCTTCTCGAAAAGGGAGATGGGTTTCTGACGGTCGATCATCTGTGCTCACTCTACGGTAGGCCCTCGGTGCGCTGGGTGACCAATCCGATGGAATGCCCGGAACCCGCCGCCGCCAGGCCGGTTCCGGTGGCGACCGGGTGCGGCGCGGCGGCGGGACGGCCGGGCGGGGGGCCGGCGAGGGCCGGTGGGGCGGTGCTGCGCAGTGGCGCGGGAGTCGTAGGTGCGAGCGTGTCGCGGCTGGTCAGAGGGTGTGGGGCGACGGCGGCCGCAGAGCGGTTGATGTGCCACCGTAGGCCCTGTGGAGGCTGGCGTCCACGCCCGGGGCGCGAACCTGGGTGCGCACAACCACCCGCACAACCGCACTCACGATCGCGGGGAAGATCGCCACGGAAGAGGGCATGGTCGTCACCGCGATGACGGCCGCGCGGGTGGGCCGGACGGCGTGCGCGGAACGGGCGCGCCGTGGACGCGGTGGACCCGGCACCCGCCGCGCGCCGGGGCGGAGGGCGCGGTGGTGGGGCGGCCGTCGGACGGGGTGGTCCCGCGACCGCCGGTGTGCCGCCGGGCACGTCCGCCACACCCCGGCGGCCCGGATCGGGCCGGGCGGAACGCCGGGGGCGGGGAGGGCGGGCGGAGCGGCCGGCTGTCCGTCAGGAGGTCGTCCGGGCCTCCGTGGGGGAGATCCGGTCGGCGGCGGTGTCCCGCTCGACCTGGGTCGGGAA
>NZ_JBHVET010000115.1:0-15566 GCF_042802135.1 Kitasatospora sp. NPDC057512 | reverse complement strand
CGGTCAGGCGGCGGAGGGCGGGAGGAGGCGGGTGAGCAGTTCCCGCAGCTGCGCCGTCTCGTCCTGGGGCAGGGGCAGCAGCGGGGGCCGCGGCGGCCCGGCTGGGCGGTTCCGGATCTCCAGGCCCGCCTTGACGGTCCGGGGGAGGCCGTGCCGGACGATGAACCGCAGGAACGGCAGCAGCTCCCGCAGCAGCGCGTCCGCGCGCTCCTCCTCGCCGCCGACGGCCGCGGAGTGGAGCTCCAGCACCCGTTGCGGGAGGAGGCAGGGGGCGGCCGTGCACCAGCCGGCGGCTCCGGCGCGGAAGGCGTCCAGGGCGAGCGGGTTGCTGCCGTTGTAGACGGACAGCTCTCCCTCGGACAGCTCCCGGATGGCGCGGAAGCGGGAGACCTCGCCCGAACTCTCCTTGACCATGGTGAGGTTGGGGATCCTCCGGGCGAGCGCGACCACCGTCTCCGGGCGCAGGTCCACACCGCTGGTGCCGGGGTTGTTGTAGAGCATCATCGGCAGGTCGGTGGCACGGGCCACCTCGCCGTAGTGTCGGACGAGTTCGTCCTCGGTCAGCTTCCAGTACACCTGGGGCAGCACCATGATCGCGGTGGCGCCGTGGCGGGCGGCCACCCGGGCGCGGCGGACGGTGCCCTCGGTGCTCCAGTGGGAGACGCCGACGAGGGTGGGCACCCGCCCGGCCACCGTGTCCAGGGTGGTCTCGCAGACCGCGTCCCACTCCTTCCCGGTCAGGTAGGCGCTCTCGCCGGTGCTGCCCAGCGGGGCGACGGCGTGGCTGCCGGCGGCGACGAGGTCGCCGGTGAGCCCGCGCAGCGCGGTCAGGTCGACCTCGCCGGTGACGGCGTCGAAGGGGGTGACCGGGTAGGAGATGATGCCCTGCAAGGGCGGATTGGCCATCAGAGGTCCACCTGTCCGTTGACGCAGTCGGGGTGATCGCGCAGTGCCTTGCGCGCGTAGTACGCGAAGTTCGCCCGGCTGCGCCGGTCGGTGGAGGTCCAGTCGTGGGCCTCGCGGGCGAGCACCGGGTCCAGGGGCCGGATGGTCCCCGCCGACATCGCGAGCAGCTGCAGGCGGGCGGCCCGCTCGATGAGCAGCGCCAGGGTGCACGCCTCCTCGATCGTGGAGCCGGTCACCAACTGGCCGTGGTGGGCCAGCAGGACGGCCCGCTTGTCGCCGAGGGCGGCGGTGATGATCTCGCCCTCCTCGTTGCCGACCGGCACGCCCGGCCAGTCCTTGAGGAAGGCGCAGTCGTCGTACAGCGGTGTGGTGTCCATGTGGGAGACCACCAGCGGGACTTCGAGCATGGCCAGTGCGGCGGTGTGCAGCGGGTGGGTGTGGATGACGCAGTCGACGTCCGGGCGCGCCCGGTAGATCCAGGAGTGGAAGCGGTTGGCGGGGTTGGGCATGCCCGTGCCCTCCAGGACCTCCAGGTCCTCGTTCACCAGGAGCAGGTTGTCCTCGGTGATCTCGTCGAAGCCCAGCCCCAGGCGCTGGGTGTAGTAGGTGCCCGGCTCGCGCCCGCGGGAGCTGATCTGCCCGGCGAGCCCCGAGTCGTGGCCGCCGTCGTACGCGATCCGGCAGGTGAGCGCCAGCTTCTGGCGGGTGGTCAGTGTCGAGTCCCCGAAGTGCCGGTCCATCTGCCGCGTGGCGCGGTCGACGAGGACGTCCTTCGAGTCCTGCAGGGTGTTCGCCATGTGTCTGCTCCGGTTTTCCGACCTCGCCCCGGCGGCCAGGCCTGTGTCCGGAGCCGTGGCTCCGGAGGAAACGTTGTTCACCATAGGACACAAGGTTTCCTGCGACAAGGGCGGCAAGGGGGCGGCGAGCACGGGTGGCAAGGGGGCGGCAAGGGCGGACGGGCCGGTGGGATCGGCGGTGCCGCGGCGTAGCATGGCCCGCCAGAGGACACGGAGTGTCATCGGAAGCGGATGGCACGGGAGAGGAAGAACCAGTGATCAACCGGGTGCGGCAGCTGCGCAAGGAACGGCTGATGACCCTGGAGGCGCTGGCCGAGCGGTCCGGCGTCACCAAGAGCTACCTGTCGAAGGTCGAACGCGGCCAGAGCGTTCCCTCGATCGCCGTGTGCGCCTCCCTCGCCAAGGCCCTCGAAGTCCCCCTGGACAGCCTCTTCGCCGAGGCCGAGGAGCTGAGCGAGGTCACCGTCACCCGGGCCGCGGAGCGTCAGGCCCTGACCGCCCCGGACGAGCCCGGCACCCGCTACGAGGGCATGGCGCTCGACGCCGGTGCCAAGGGAATGACCCCGTTCATGCTCTACCCGCCGCTCGACGACGGCCCCGCCCCGTTCCGGGACCACCCCGGCGAGGAGTTCGTCTTCGTCCACGAGGGGCGGGTCGAACTGGTCCTCCCGTCGCGCGCGATCACGCTCGACCCGGGCGACTGCGTCTACCTCAAGGCCACCACGCCCCACCGGCTGCGCTCCCTGGGGACCCGGCGCGCCACGGTCCTCCTGCTGGTCTCCAGCGACCACGGGGCTTCGGACGACGCCCGGCCCCCGTACTCCCGGCTGCCCTGAACCGCACCGGGCGCGCCCGTCCGGGCCCCGCTCCGCCGCGGGCGGTGACGTCGAGGGCGCCGGCGGCGCCACCGCCCGGGAGGGCGCTGGCCGGCTCCTCGTCGTTCCGGGCGCGTCGACTGCCTGGCGCTCAGACGGCGTTCATCCGGGGCTCGGACGGCGCCCATCCGACGCTAAGACGACGCTCAGTCGGTGCTCACCTGGCGGTCTTCGACAGCGGCACCGCCAGCTGCATGAGGTTCGGCAGCCGGCCGAGGATGTTGTCGCCGCTGAGGAACAGCAGCCGGTCACCGAGCCGCGTCACCACGATCTCCTCGCTGTGGTACGGGCCTTGGGGCACCTTCTTCACGTCGACGGCCTCGTCGCCGAGCCCCGGCACCGGCTGCAGCGTTACGGTCAGCGGGATCGCCTTCCCGTCGATCCCCTTGCCCGTGAAGGACGTGCAGCGCTCCGCGTACGCCCGGATCTCGGCGAGCAGCTTGGCGGCGTCGCCGGCGTGGTAGGCGCCCAGGTAGACCTGGACCCTGTTCTCGCCGTCGTAGACCTCGTTCATCGCGCCCGAGGCCTTGTAGTCCTGGGAGAGGACGCTTCCGGCGAGGCGCATCTGGGTGCACGGCTCCTGGGGCAGCACCGGCTTGGCGGGCTCCTCCAGGACGTAGGTGCCGGTGTCGTTCTCGCTGCCGTTGCCCTCGATCCGCCACCCGGCGGGCAGCGTGGCGGCGGTCGGCAGCAGCTCGCGCAGGGCGGCTCCGGTGGGGATCGGCGGGCCGGTCGGCGTACTGCCGGGCGAGCCGAACGCCGGGGCGCCGGACGCCTGGAGCGTCGGTGTGGACGTCGGGCCGGTACCCGGGGAGGCGGCGCCGCCCGAGGTCACGGCCGGCTTGTCGGGGACGGCTCCCGGGCCGGTTCCCGGCCCCGCTCCCGGATCGGAGGAGCACCCGGCGGCGACGGCCGCGGCCATCGCGGCCGCGCCGACCGCGAGGGGAATCCTGACGTTGCTTCGGACCATGGAGACAAGAACCCTTCTGCACAAGCTCACTGACGGTGAGCATCGTGCCCGATCCACTCGGCCCGGGACATGAGTATCCGTACTCAACTCCTGCCGCCCCACCCGCCCCACGGGCCTGGCGGCGCGGCAGCCCCTCGGACACCAGACCAGCCGAACGGGTGAATCCGGCGACGGCCCTGCGCCGCGCACCCGCTTGGCACATGCCCTGAACCACGCCCGGAACATGCTCGAAAAGTCCCCGTTCGACCCGGGCTCGCCCGGAGGCGAACCCACTTGAGCGCCGCGCTCGAACAGCACCATCATCGGACCCCCAACCGCCCGTAACGACTCCGTCGAACCGGTCAACTCGGCCTGAGGAAAGGCAACTTGGCGTTTCCTGTCGGCCGGGACCGGTGAGTCCGCACGTCCGCGCACCGCTCCGCGTCTGGAGGATCTGTGGCCTGTACCCCCGCCCCGTCGATCCACGTCCCACCCGCTCCCCGGGCCCTGGTGACCCTCGCGTCGCCGGCCCCCGCTCCGCGCGAGGAGGCGACCGCTTGAGCACCACGACGGCGTCGGCCGAGGCCGCCGACGAGGAACTGCAGTGGCTCGCCGACGGACGCCGCATCGCGGCGATCGAGGCGATCAGCGTCAGCGCGATGGCCCGCCGCCTGCCCGCGCTCGTCGTCCGCGCCTTCCGCCTCGGCTGGCGCATCGACCGCACCTCCGTCGCGCTGCTCCTGACCTGCCAGGCCGTCTCCGCGGTGCTCGGCGCGGCCGGCCTGTTCGCGACCACCGGCACCATCTCGGCCCTGTTCGGCCCGGGGCAGGTCGGCGACAAGCTCACCCGCGCGGCGCCGTCGATCCTGGTCATCGCGGCGGCGGCCGGCGCCCGCTCCCTGCTGGGCATCACGATCCGGACCATCACCATCCACCTGTCGCCCCGCATCTCCCGGGAGGCGGAGGCCGCGGTGCTGCGCGCCACCGTGGCGGCCGAACTGACCGCCTACGACCACGCCGGCTACAACGACGAACTGGAGGCCGCCGACCGCGGCGCCGAGGTCTGCGTGGACATCGTCGGGGAGGCGCAGAACCTGCTCGCCTCCCTCGCCTCGCTCCTCGGCGCGGCCGGCGTGCTGACCGTGCTCCACCCCGCCCTCCTGCCGCTGCTGGTGCTGGCGGCGCTGCCCCAGGGCATCGCGTCGGTGCACGCCGCCCGGGTGCAGTTCCTGGCGAACCGGGCCGCCGTCGGCGACCGCCGGATCATGGCGAACCTGCGCTGGTACATCCACCTCAAGCGCAACGCCGACCAGGTCCGCTCCGACACCATGGGCGAGTTCCTGCTCGTCAAGTACGACCAGGTCGGCCGGCGGCTGGACGCCACCTCGCGCCGCGCGGCGATGCAGAGCGCCCGGGTGTCGGTGATCGGGGCCGCCGCCTCCGGCCTCGGCACCGCGGTGGTGTGGGCGGCGATGCTGTGGCTGGTCAGCACCGGCCGGATGAGCCTGCCACGCGGCGGCGCGGCGGTGTTCGCCCTGACCGCGGTCGGCACCAGTCTGCGCGGCATCGTCGGCTACGGCGCCGACCTCTTCCGCACCGGCATGTACCTCGACGACTGGTCGAGCTTCCTCGACACCGCCGGCGGCCACCGGCCCAAGCGCGGCACCGGGACGCCCGAGGCACCGCGCCGGATCGCGGTGGAGAACCTCGACTACGCCTACCCCGCCTCCGACCGCAAGGCGCTGGACGGGGTGGACCTGCACGTCGAGCGGGGCGAGATCCTGGCCCTGGTGGGGGAGAACGGCTCCGGCAAGACCACCCTCTCCAAGCTCCTGGCGGGGCTCTACCTGCCCGACGCCGGAGCCGTGCGGTGGGACGGGGTCGACACCCGCGACCTCGACCCGCACGCCCTGTGGCGCCAAGTCGCCGTCGTCCCCCAGGACTACGCGCGCTGGCCGCTGACCTGCCGCGAGAACATCACCCTGGGCCAGCCCACCGCCGAGGGCGACGCGGCGGTGCTGCGCGCCGCCGACGCCTCCGGGGCGGCCGACGTCGTCGCCAGGCTCCGCCGGGGCCTGTCCACCCTGCTCGCGGTGGAGTGGATGGGCGGCGAGGAGCTGTCCGGCGGCCAGTGGCAGCGCCTGGCCATCGCCCGGGCGTTCCACCGCGAGGCCGGGCTCCTCGTCCTGGACGAGCCGACCGCCGCCCTCGACCCGCGCGCCGAGCACAGGATCTTCCAGAACCTGCGGGCGGTCGCGCGGGAGCGGGCGGTCGTCCTGGTCACCCACCGGCTCACCAACGTGGCCGTCGCCGACCGGATCGTCGTCCTGGAGGACGGAAAGGTGCTCCAGGAGGGCACGTTCGCCGAGCTGGTGGCCGAGGAGGGAGGCCGGTTCAGGGAGCTGTGGGACCTGCAGAACGAGCGCACCGGCCTCCCGGCCCAGCGTGGAGGCGCCGCGGTCCGGTGCCCCGCGCCGGAGGAGGACGCGTAGTGACCGCGTAGATCCGGCGCCGACAGCGGATCGACAGGCCCTGGCGGTTCCGGCGGTGCCGACCGGGTTCAGCGGAACGCGGCGGCATGGCGGGCGGCCCAGTCGGCGAAGGTGCGCGGCGCGGTGCCGAGGACCCGCCGTACGTCCGGGCTGACACGTAGCTCGGCGGGGTTCGGGGAGCCGAGGATGTCCAGGGTGTCCTCGGCGAGCTCCACCGGCATGCTCCGGGCCATGGCGGCCCTGGCCTCGTCACGGGTGAGGTCGTGGAACCGCACCGGCGCGCCCAGTGCGGCGGCGACGGCCTCCGCCTGCCGGCGCGGGGTGATCACCTCCGGGCCGGTCAGCTCGTACACGGCGCCGGTGTGCCGGTCGTCCACCAGGCAGGCCGCCGCGACCTCGGCGATGTCCGCCGGGTCGACGATCGGCACACCGACGTCGCCGAAGGGGGCGGCGACGACCCGGTGCGCGCGGACGGACTCGGCCCACCACAGGGTGTTGGAGGCGAAGCCGCCCGGGCGCAGGATGCTCCAGTCCAGACCGGAGTCCCGCAGCGCGTCCTCCACCGCGCGCATCGCGATCCGTGTCGGACCGCAGGGCCTGGTCGCCACGCCCTGCGAGGAGAGCAGGACGATCCGGCGGACCCCGCCGGCCGCGGCCCGGCCGATGATGTCGCCCGGGTCGGCTCCGGCGGCGTGCAGGTCGCCGGACAGCAGCAGGAACAGCGCCTCCGCCCCGGCCAGCGCGGGCGCGAGGCCGGCCGGATCGGCCAGGTCGGCCGCCACGTGGCGGACACCGTCCGGCACGGCAGCGGTATGAGGTGTTTCACACCGACTGCCCCGCGCGCGACATGGTCGACCACGTGACCAGCAGGTGGGGCATCTGGGTGCTGATCTCCCTGCGGAGCAACGACCTCCGGTTCTACGAGCTGCGCGAGAGCATCCAGGGCATCAGCGAGAAGACGCTCGCCCAGACCCTGCGCGCGCTGGTCCAGGACGGCCTGGTCTGGCGGAAGGTCGAGCCGACGACGCCGCCCCAGGTCACCTACGGGCTGACCGAATTCGGCCGGGACCTCGGCGAGCCGCTGGAGGACCTGTTCGGCCGGATCACCCGACGGCTGCCGCCGCGCGGCTGACGGTTCGCCCGGGTCGGGCTCCGCCGGCTGCTCCTCGGGACGGACTTGTTGCCCGTACGGGCACCTCATCGTGCCCTCACGCCCCTTACCCGCGACCGCCGCACCGGGTAAGTAGGGGGAACACAGCGAAACTGCCGTCCCCACGAGCGGAGTTCCATGCACGAGCACGAGCCGACGAAGGACGAGAGGCAGCCGCAGCGCACCGCCAGGAGCGGGGCCGCGCGGTCGGGGGAGGCCCCGGGCGGCCAGGTGCCCGACGGGCTCCTCGGGCTGCAACGCACCGTCGGCAACGCGGCCGTCGTCCGGATGCTCCAGCGGAGCGGGTCCGGGCCCGGGGCCGGGTCCGGCTCCGAGCACCGGCACGGCGCGGGCTGCGGCCACCAACCGTCCGGGGAGGAGCCGGTGCAGCGCTCCGCCGTGCACGATGTGCTGCGCACGCCGGGCAGGCCGCTGGACGAACCGCTGCGCCGGGACATGGAATCGCGCTTCGGTGCCGACTTCTCCGACGTCCGTCTGCACACCGGCTCCGCGGCCCGCGACTCTGCCGCCGAGGTGGGCGCCCGTGCCTACACCTCCGGCAGCCACGTCGTCATCGGCGACGGCGGCGCTGACAAGCACACCCTCGCCCATGAGTTGACGCACGTCATCCAGCAGCGCCAGGGTCCGGTGGCCGGCACGGACAACGGGTCCGGACTGAGCGTCTCCGACCCCGGGGACCGCTTCGAGCGGGAGGCCGAGGCCACTGCGGTCCGGGTGATGAGCCGGACGCCCGAGCAGGGCGAGCACGGCCTCGAAGACGCCCCCGTCCAGCGGAAGGCGGACACCACGGCCCGGGGCACGGCGCGCGCCGCCGGCGCGACGGCCGTCCAGCGCTACGCCCAGGTCACCACCGAGGAGTTGGGGCCCGCACGGGTCTCGCAGAACGGCCTCTACCTCCTGACCGCCGATCCCGCGGCGGACACCACCGTCATCTGGGTCGCGGAAGGCGCCCCGGCGCCCCGGTACTGCAAGGCCACCGGGCAGAGCGGGCAGATCGCGGGACGCACGTACGCGGAGTACGAGCCGAAGACGTCCTTCCTCGCGGACTGTGCCCACACCGCCGAGGAGATCATGCACCGGCAGCGGCTGGCCCTGGGGCAGGACGCCAGCGAATTCGCCCTGGGCGGCCACCAGTTCGGCCTGGGCGACGCGGAGAACGCGCAGGGAGCGGCGGCCTACGCGAACGCCCGGCCCGGCGGCCCGAACGCGAACGGCGAGGAACGGCCGGGCCCCGGCCAGGCGTTCGCCATCGTGGAGACCGCCTGGGACGAGGACTTCGAGCACCCCGACAACACCAGCGGGTGGCCCTACCACGTGGCGGCGGTCGTCGCGGAGGACGGCGACGACCGCATCACCGTGGAGCAGGCCGCGGACGGCAACGACGCCAAGGCCCGGCAGGGGTACGAGGGCATCGTCGACATGTATACGGCGGGCACGGACCCGACCAACGGGCAGGCGCTGCCGCACAGTTTCCACGGGCGGAACACCGGCGGCCCGGTGCAGCACTTCTCGGCCGGTGCGATCACCGTCATCCTCCAGCCGATCAACGTGGGCGCTCTGAACAGGGAGACCGGCCGTCGGAAGCTCATGTGACCCGACCTGACCGCCCTGCTCTGAACTCTGACGCGAACTCGCCTGCTGTTACAAGGAAGTGACGTTCCGTCCACAACCGAAGTGCCGGTCGGGGCGTCCCTATAGATGACAGAGCCCGAGTCGCGCCGATCGCATCGATCGCGCCTCGGGCCGAACCCTCCTGTGAAAGGAGTGCACCCGTGATCATCTCCAAGCGGAACTCCCTGCGCCTGGCCGCCGTGGCCACCCTCAGCGCGCTCACCGTCGGGCTGGCGGGCACCGCCATGGCGGCCACCCCGGCCGTCCAGCCCGTGTCCGTCGCGCAGTCGGCCGCCGCGCAGGCCGGCATCACCGCCAAGCCGTCGGTCTCCTCCGTCCAGGCGTGGCAGCTGTTCCGGGTCACCGGCACGACCACCGGCCTCAAGGCGGGAACCACGGTGACCCTCCAGCAGAAGCAGCACGGCGCGTGGGTCACCCTGCCCGCCTCGGTCCACACCGACAGCAAGGGCTCCTACTCGCTCGGCGTGAAGCTCGGCATCAAGGGCCTGAACGAGCTGCGCATCGTCAGCGGCAGCACCGCCTCGCCCGTGTTCACCGTCACGGTGCGCTGACCCGCACTCCACGACGCGGACCCGCACGGCCTGCCGAGGTGACCTGCTGCTGAGGCCAGGGAACCGGATCGGCGCCGTGCGGGTTCCGGCGTGCTCGGACGGCCCGGTATCGGGGGACGCTCGGGCCGTACGGGTTGGGCACCCCTCGACCGGCCGGACCGGACGGCGTCGACACCGCAACGCAGTTGGCGTCAGGCCCGGGGCGGGCGGTTCCTGGGGTGCCGTCTGCCCCGGGCCTTGGGCCCCGCGTCGCGGGCAAGGGGGCCGCGACCGGTGTCAGCGCACGGTGACGGTGAAGACCGGCGAGGCCGTGTCCCCGCTGATGATGCGCAGCTCGTTCAGGCCCGTGATGCCCAGCTTCACGCCGAGCGAGTAGGAGCCGCTGCTGGTCGTGGGCACCGAGGCGGGCAGGGTGACCCACGCGCCGTTCTGCTTCTGCTGCAGGGTCACCGTGGATCCCGCCTTGAGGCCGGTGGTCGTGCCGGTGACCCGGAACAGTTCCCACGCCTGGACCGTGGTGACCGACGGCTTGGCGGTGATGGTGGCCTGCGTGGCCGCCGCCTGCGGGGTGGCGGGCTGAGGCGTGACGGACGGCGCGGTGACGGACGGCCCGGTGGGCGCGGGGTCGGCGGTGGTGGGGCCGGCCGCCGTGGCGGTGCCCGCCAGGCCGAGGGCGAGGGTGCTGAGGGTGGCCACGGCGGCCAGGCGCAGGTGGTTCCGCTCGGAGACGATCACGGGTACCCCTTTCCGGGGGAGGTGGTTGTTCGCCCGAAGGCGTGGATGCCGCGATTCGGGCTCTGCCATCTGTGGAGACGTCCTGTGCCGCCCAGCGACTGTGGACGAATTGTCACTGAAGAGTAACAGTGGGTGATCGATCTGGGCCGAAAGGTGATCGGGGCACGGTCGATTCCCAACGATACGGAGCACAGTCGGCAGCCATGGCCGGAAGGCCGGAACTGCCCCGAATTGAACCGATGTTGACCAATGGTGATCGCCGATGGTCATGGATGTGCTGATCCGCCCGGAAATCCCCGAGGTGGACGTGGTCGGCATCGCCACCGACCGCCGGCGGACCGGGACGCCTGAAGGCGTCCACCGAAGCCGCCGACACGCCCTCGGTCGGGTGAGTTGCAGTACCCCCGGGGCGGTGGGCGGCCAGGGTGGCGGCCGTGATCAACATTCGAATCCGCGCGGCCGCCAGTGTGGTCGCCCTCGCCTGCGCCGTCGTGCTCACCCCCGGGAGCCTGGCCGTCGCCGCCCCCGCGGCCCAGACCGGCGCGGCCCCGTTCCGCTGCCTCGACCCCAGCGGGGAGGCGCTCTGGAGCGGTCCCCAGTGCGACGGCGTCATCGTCCGTGAACTCGGCACCGAGGCCGTAGCCATCCTCCTGGACGGCCGCCGCATCGACTTCGCCGACGAGGCCGAACTGCGCGCCGACGACTGCGCCGGCCGGTCGGCCGTCACCCTCCCCGCCAGTGTCTTCGAGAGCATCCCGCAGGGCCCGGACCCGCTGTACGCCGCCGTGGACCGCCGGGTGGACGTACCCCGGATCACCCCCGCGCCGCACTGGCGCAAGAACTGCCACCCGCTCTTCCGCTCGGACGGCCGCGACCCGTCCGTCATCTTCGAGCAGGGCTTCGCCCCGAAGGACACCGTCAACGGCCAGCACGACATCACCAGTTACGTCCTGCAGAACCAGCCCTCACCGTTCGTCAGCACCAGCTACGACGCCGAGCTGTACAAGAAGTGGAAGAAGGTGCCCTGGGACTACTTCATCGACGCCCCCGGCGGCATCGACGTCAACGCGACCATCGGCGACCGGCACCAGTACGCCGACCAGGTGGAGGTCGCGTTCCCCGGTGGTGTGGACCCGCACTTCATCCGCCGGGCCTGCCCGGTCGACCGGGCCACCGCCTCCCTGGTCGAGTCCGGCTGCGTCGACAACCCGAACTACCAGCCCTGGCTGAACTGACAGCGGGCAGTCCGTCGTCGGCGTCGGCCCGCCGCTGTCACGTGCCGATCAGGGCGCGCGGGTCGAAGCCTTCGTCGTCCCAGCCGTAGGTGGAGAAGCCCCTTCCGCCGGAAAGGTGGAGGGTGAGGGCGGCGTGGGCGGTCGGGAACATCGGCAGCGGGAGCCCGTCGGCCGGGGACCAGACCGCGTCGAGGTGCTTGTCCGACTCGGTGTTCGTCAGCTCGCCTCGCCACGCGGTGGCGAGGAACACCGACAACAGGAACGGGTGCTCGCCGTCCCAGCCCGCGCGTACCTGGACGGTGTGCACGAGCCGCAGGTCCTCCGGCTCGACGAGCAGCCCGGTCTCCTCCCGCAGCTCGCGCGCGGCGGCCTCGTCGAGGCGCTCACCGACCTCGACCTTGCCGCCGGGGATCGTCCACGCCGACGCCGTGATCCAGCTGTTCGCGGCGTAGTGGAGGGTCGCGACCAGGTTCCGGTCGCGGTCGTGGACGATCACGGCTACGGCTTGGAGAAGGCTCTCCACGGTGCTACCTCCGGGGTGGGTGAGCGGACGATGGTCGGGCCTGCCAGCGGATGGCGGCCCGGCCGGACGGCTGTCTCGACAGCTTGGGCAGCGGTGCCTTGTCCGCGATGGAGTCCGACGTGGTCGCCTACCGCAACTGACGGTATCCGTGGCAGACGAAGCCGGTCGTCGCCAGGACCCGGGGCAGGGAGGCATCCATCCTGGATGATCTCTACCGCTTCCTCGTTCCGGTCGCCGGCGCCTGGTGGGTGGCCGCCCACGAGGCCAGGAGCGCCAGATTGTCGGCGGTCGGTGTGCCCGCGGGTGCTGTGTAGACGTTGAGAAGCAGGCCGGGTTCGGCGGGCAGTTCCAGGGACTCGACGTCCAGGTCGAGCCGGCCCACGATCGGATGGCGAACACGCTTGCGGCCGGACCGGTGCAGCCGCACGTCCTGAGATGCCCACCGCTGCCGAAAGAGCTCACTGCGCGTTGACAGTTCGCCGACCAGGGCGATCAGCTCCTCGTCGTGCGGATTGCGGCCGGCTTCCATGCGTAGTTTCGCGGCCACGTCACCGACGATCTGGTCGTAGTCGACGAAGAAATCCCCGGCCGCCTCGGGGTTCAGATAGACGAACCTCGCTGTGTTCGCGGGCCGTCGCGGGTCGGCCAGCACCGGTGAGAACAGCGCGCGAGCGAGTCTGTTCGTGGCGAGCACGTCATAACGGCCGGTACCGATCCAGGCCGGCGCATCGGAGATCGCGTCGAGCACCTGCTGCAGCGTCGAGCGCACCGTCACGGCAGGCCCACGCCGGCGTGGGCCGTTGGGTGCACTGGATCGGCGCGCGAGGTGGAACAGGTGGTCGCGCTCGGCCTCGTCGAGTTGCAGGGCAGAGGCCAGCGCGTCCAGCACGCCGTCGGAGGCACCGGCGAGGCTGCCGCGCTCCATGCGCACGTAGTAGTCGACCGATACCCCCGCCAGTAGCGCCACCTCCTCGCGGCGCAGACCTTTGACCCGACGGTTGCCGCCGTAAGCGGGCAGGCCCGCCTGTGCGGGTGCGATGCGGGCGCGACGCGAGCTGAGGAACTCCCGGATCTCGGTGCGTGGATCCATCGTGGCCATCTCCTCACCGTAAGTCCGTCCCGCAGTCTAGGGGGTACCCGATGCGGTCGTCGCGATGCCGCCGTCCACCGGGATGACGGTGCCCGTGAGGTAGGAGCCGGCCCGGCCGGCGAGGAACACGGCGATACCCGCCATGTCGTCGTCGCGGCCGATTCGGCGCAGCGGGGCCGCCGCCGCGATCGTGTCGCCGATGGCATCGAGTGCGGACGCCATCATCTGCGACGGGAACACTCCCGGTGCTACCGCGTTCACCGTGACGTGCTGTGGGCCCAGCTCCCTGGCGAGCACCCTGGTGAGTTGATGGAGTGCCGCTTTGCTGCTGGCGTACGAGTAGTTGGGCGACTCGGCGACGTGGATGGCGGCGATACTGCCGATGTTGATGATCCGCGCGGGATCATCGGCGGTGCCCGCCCTGCGAAGTGCGGGGAGCAGCGCCTGCACCAGCCAGAACGGCGACTTGAGGTTGAGGTCGATCACCGCGTCCCAGGCCTCGTCCGGGAACGTCGCCAGCGGCTCGCGCCACATCGCTCCCGCGTTGTTGACGAGGATGTCCAGGCGTTCCGAGTCGCCCTTGACAAGATCAGCGAGGCGCTGACACTCGTCGTGCCTGGACAGGTCGGCGGGGATTGCCTGAACGTCGCCGAATTCGGACAGTAGACGCTGTGCCTCCGCGCACCTGTCCGCGTTGCGTGAGCTGATGACGACGCGGGCGCCCGCCTGGAGAAGGCCGCGCGCCATCATCATCCCGATGCCACTGGTGCCGCCAGTGACAAGGGCGTACTTCCCACTCAGATCGAAAAGTCCTGTGTGAGTGGTGAATCGGTTGTCCGCCATTGGTCTCCGTCCCCTTCGGTCGTGGAAGAACGCGCCGACACGGTCGCGCACACGGGGCAGCTGAATCGAACCGATGGAGGTAAAGCTGCAGCGCGTTTCCAAGGAGTGTTGTCGGCGCTTTCGGCTCGACCAGGTTGACAGGCGTTGTGGACGTCTGGGAGACCCTGGTGATACAGGTACTGTGAGAGCCCCCTTCGCCTGGTGCGCCGACCCGCCCCGACCCCGGATCCACCGGCTCGATTCCCCGTGTGCGTCTCAGGTGACGGATGCTCGGCGACGGCCGGGCCCGCCGGTCAGTCGATGCCCTCGATGATGCGGAAGTCGCGCTCGAAGCCGTCGGGGAGGGCCGCCAGCGCCTTCTGGTACGCCTCGCTCTCGTGTGCCGCGACGGCCTGCTCGAAGCTGTCGAACTCGATCAGCACGACGCGTTGCGTGATTCCGGCCTCGTGGGCGACGACCCGGCCGTCAAGGGACAGGAGGCGCCCGCCCCCGGCCCGGACAGCCGGACCGGCCAGCTTCGTGTAGGCAGCCAGCTTCTCGGGGTCGGAAACGGCGGGGTAGACACTGACCCAGTAGCCCTTGGCCATGGAAACCTCCTGTGTTCGGCCGGACACGTCCGACGTCGAACCGAAACCCGGATCGATAGGTCCCGGCATGCGCAGGTTAGGGCTTGACGGGCGGTCGAGGGAAAGACCGGTACGGGATAGGCTCAGAACGGATCGTTATCAATCGGCGGGGAGGGCGCGTGGCGCCGGATACCGTGAGCCTGCGCTACTTCCTGGTGCTGGCGCAGGAGTTGAACTTCACCCGAGCGGCCGCACGGATCGGTGTCGCACAGCCCGCACTCAGCGCCCGGATGCGCCGACTGGAGGCGGAACTCGGTACGGCCCTGCTGGTCCGCAACACGCGAAGCGTCGAATTGACCACGGCCGGTGCGGCTTTGGCGGAGTCCGCGCCGCCCGCGCTGGCGGCGCTGGACCGGGCGTGGGACACCGCCCGGAGCGCGGCGGCCGGTGAACTGGGCAGGCTGCGCATCGGATACAGCCTCAGCGCCGGGGCCGAGACGGCACCGGCCCTGGTGGACAGGCTGATTCGCGGCAACAGCGGACTCGAGGTCGGCGCCGTCCCGATGGCGACACCGGAGATCTCCCCCGCGGTGGCCGACGGCCGCATCGATGCCGGGATCACCCGCGGTGAACAACCGGGCCGCGGCGTGCGCCGGTTCCTGCTGCGGCGCATGCGCATCGGTGTCCAGCTGGCGCAGCACCACCCGCTGGCCGAACGCGCGGAGATCGAGATCGCCGACGCGGCCGCGTACCCGCTGCGACTCCCGGACCGTGCGGCCAACCCCGTGATCCACGACCAGCTGTCCGCACTGTTCCGGGACACCCGGCCACACCCCCGGTTCCACACGCCCGCAGTCGCTTTCGACATGTCCCAGCGCGACCTGCGCGACGGGGTCACCCTCGCCCCGGCCGGAGAGGCCGCGGCCACGGCACAACCGGCCGGTCTCACCTGGCGACCGCTGCGGGGCGCGCCCAGCCTGACGCTCCACCTGGTCCTCCCGCGCGAGCAGTCGCCACTGCACCGCCGCATCCGGGCCGTCGCCGAAGCCCTGGCGCACGAGCTGCACTGGCTGCCGGCCTGACGCGCGGGAGGCCGGGCGAGACGTGGGTCCGGGGAGACCGGCATGACATGGAAGCCGGTGTGGTCGGCGAGTTCGGCGAGCCTGGGCACTCGAATGCGGCTCTCTCTCCGCCCCGGTCC
>NZ_JBHVET010000114.1:0-15581 GCF_042802135.1 Kitasatospora sp. NPDC057512 | reverse complement strand
ATGTTGTCCCGGTCGGCCTTTCGCATTTCCATCCGTATTTCCGTCGCATCATGGCCTAGCAGTCCGTCGCTTAGCGGCCCGTCGCTTCGCAGCCCGTCGCTTTTCGTTGCGGCTCAGGAACTCCAGGAGAACGATCACCGTGCAGCTCGTCGTCGGCAAGATCGGCCGTGCCCACGGCATCAGGGGGGACGTCAGTGTCGAGGTCCGCACCGACGAGCCGGAACTCCGGCTCGGCCCCGGTGCCGTCCTGCTCACCGACCCCGCGTCGACCGGACCGCTGACCGTCGAGTCCGGCCGGGTGCACAGCGGCCGGCTGCTGCTGCGCTTCGCCGGCGTCAAGGACCGCAACGCGGCCGAGGCCCTCCGCGGGACCGTGCTCATCTCCGAGGTCGACCCGGAGGAGAGCCCCGAGGACCCGGAGGAGTACTACGACCACCAGCTGGTCGGCCTGGACGTGGTGCTGCTGGACGGCACCCCGGTCGGCGAGCTGACCGAGATCGTCCACCTGCCCTACCAGGACCTGCTCACGGTCAGGAAGGCCGACGGGACGGAGGTGCTGGTGCCCTTCGTCAGCCAGATCGTGCCGACCATCGACCTGGAGAACCAGCGCGCCGTGATCACCCCGCCGCCCGGGCTGATCGACCTGGAGCAGGCCGAGGTCGCGGGGACCTCCTCGGCCGAGCGCGGCGAGGGCTCGGAGGAGTCGGAGTGACCGTCGAGGAGCGCGCCGGGGCGGGTGTCGAGGTCGGCGCCGATGCGGTGTCGAGCGGCGCGGTGTCGAGTGGCGCGGTGTCGAGTGGTGCGGTGTCGAGTGGTGCGGTGTCGAGTGGTGCGGTGTCGAGTGGTGCCGTGTCGAGTGATGCAGCGCCCGGTGGCGCGGTGTCCGGTGGTGTGCAGAGTGGCATGCGGATCGACGTCGTCACGATCTTCCCGGAGTACCTGGAGCCGCTGGACGTCTCGCTGGTCGGCAAGGCCCGCGCCCGCGGGCAGCTGGACGTGCACGTCCACGACCTGCGCGGATGGACCCACGACGTGCACCGCACGGTCGACGACAGCCCGTACGGTGGCGGCCCCGGCATGGTGATGAAGCCCGAGCCGTGGGGCGAGGCGCTGGACGCGGTGGTCGCCGGCGGCCCCGAGGGCCAGGTGCCCACCCTGGTCGTGCCGACCCCGAGCGGGCGCCCGTTCACCCAGGAACTCGCTCAGGAACTGGCCGGGCGCCCCTGGCTGGCCTTCACCCCCGCCCGGTACGAGGGCATCGACCGCCGGGTGATCGAGGAGGCGGCCACCCGGATGCCGGTGGTCGAGGCCTCGATCGGCGACTACGTGCTGGCCGGCGGCGAGGTCGCCGTGCTGGTGATGGTCGAGGCGATCGCCCGACTGCTGCCCGGAGTGCTCGGCAACGCCGAGTCCCACCGCGACGACTCCTTCGCGCCGGGCGCGATGGCCGACCTGCTGGAGGGCCCGGTCTACACCAAGCCCGCCGAGTGGCGCGGCCGGACGGTGCCGGACGTGCTGCTCAGCGGAAACCACGGCAAGATCGCCCGCTGGCGCCGCGAGCAGGCCTTCGCCCGGACCCTGGCGAACCGGCCCGACCTGGTCGAGCGCTGGCAGTACGGCGCCTTCGACAAGAAGGAGCGCGAGGCGCTGAGCATCCTCGGCCTGGCCTGGGACGAGCGGCTCGGCCGATTTCGGTCCACGGCCGATGATGTGGAAGAATAGGCGGCTGCTGTCTGTCGCTGGTTCCCTCCTGTAGGGGACACGTGGACCGGCGCCCCCGCCACGGGGGGATCGTCGTCAGCCGATGCGGCCCGCAGCGAACCCCATTGTGACGATTTTCCGTGGGCGGCCCGTGGCGCCTGCGATGGAGAGCAACATGAGCAACAAGCTCGCTGCTGTCGACGCGGCCTCGCTGCGTAGCGACATTCCGGCCTTCCGCGCCGGTGACACCCTGAAGGTTCACGTCCGGGTCATCGAGGGCAACCGCTCCCGTGTCCAGGTCTTCCAGGGCGTCGTCATCCGCCGCCACGGCGCCGGCATCGGTGAGACCTTCACCGTTCGCAAGGTCAGCTTCAACGTCGGCGTGGAGCGCACCTTCCCGGTGCACACCCCGGTCGTCGAGAAGATCGAGGTCGTGACCCGCGGTGCGGTTCGCCGCGCCAAGCTGTACTACCTGCGTGACCTCCGCGGCAAGGCCGCGAAGATCAAGGAGAAGCGCGACCGCTGATCCACCGGCCCCCGGCCTCGCCGGGGGATCGGAACGCTCTGAGGGGGCCGAGTGGCCGCAAGGTAAGCTCACCCCCCGATGAGCACGCACGAACCACCCGCGGACCGCGACGGCAGTCCCGCACCCACCGGTGCGGACTCGCTGTCGCGGTCCGCGGTCGTTTCCGGGGGCGCCGTCGGAGGTGCCGCGGGGGGCGCCGCGGGGGGTGGCGTCGTCGGTGCGGAGCACGCCGACGGGCCGGAGGCGGCCGATGGGCCAGAGGCGGCCGATGGGCCGGAGCACGCTGAGGTACTGGAGCAGGCCGAGGGCCTGGAGCAGACCGGCGGTTCCGGCGGCGACGGCTCGGAGCAGTCGGACGAGTCGGACCGGGACGAGGAGCCCGGGCGCTCGCGTTCGCGGGACCTGCTGCTGTTGGTCGGGATCTGCCTGACGGCCCTGCTGCTGGTGAACGCCTTCGTCGCGCGTCCGTTCTCGGTGCCCTCCGGGTCGATGGAGGAGACCCTGCGCCCGGGCGACCGGCTGGTCGCGAACCAGCTCGCCTACGCCTTCGGCGGCCATCCCCAGCGGGGCGACGTCGTGGTCTTCGACGGGAGGGGCTCCTTCCTCCGCGAGTCGGCGAAGCCGCCCGGTTTCCGGGACGGCCTGCGCTCGTTCGCCCAGGACCTCGGGCTGGCCCCGGCCGGGGACACCGTCTACGTCAAGCGCGTGATCGGCGTCGGCGGGGACCGGGTGACCAGCACCGGTCCGGGCGCGCCGATCACCGTCAACGGCGTGCCGATCGACGAGACCTCCTACCTGTCCCCGGGCGACGACCCGTCGAGCGTGGCCTTCGACATCGTCGTGCCGGCCGGCAAGCTGTGGGTGATGGGCGACCACCGCAGCGCCTCCCGGGACTCCCGCGACCACCTCGGCGATCCCGGTGGCGGCTTCGTGCCCGAGAAGAAGGTGATCGGCCGGGCGGACTGGGTGGTCTACCCGTTCTCGCGCTGGACCGGCCTGGACCGGCCCGCGGCCTTCGCCGCGACTGCGGGGACAGGCGGTTATGGGGACCAGGGGTAGGGGGCGGCTCGACGACCGCCCGACTGCCGACCGCCCGTCTGTCGGAGGCCCGGCTGCGGGGGAACCGGCTGCGGGGGAACCGGCCGCGGGAGGACCGGTGCCCGGGGGACCGGGGGAGGACGGCGCCGCGGGCCGTGGACCGGCCGGGGCCCCGCCGGCGCGTGGCCGGGCCGAGCGGCGGCGCAGTGCCCGCAAGGCCGCCCGTCGGCGCAAGCGCTCGCTGGTCCGCGAGGTGCCCCTGATCGTCCTGGTGGCCCTGGTGGTGGCGCTGGTGATGAAGACCTTCCTGGTCCAGGTGTTCGTGATCCCCTCGGGCTCGATGGAGCAGACCATCCTGATCGGGGACCGGGTACTGGTGGACAAGCTGACCCCCTGGTTCGGCAGTGAGCCGCAGCGCGGCGACATCGTGGTGTTCAAGGATCCGGGCGGTTGGCTGGAGCGCGACCGCAAACCGTCCGAGGACGGCCCGGTGCTGGGTGCGGCCAAGCAGGTGCTGACCTTCGTCGGACTGCTGCCCTCCGACAACGAGCAGGACCTGATCAAGCGGGTGATCGGCGTCGGCGGGGACACCGTCGAGTGCTGCGACGCGCAGGGGCGCCTCAGCGTCAACGGCCACCCGGTGGAGGAGTCCTACCTCGCGCCCGACAACCCGCCGTCCCGGCAGGCCTTCAGGATCCAGGTGCCGCAGGGGCGGTTGTGGGTCATGGGCGACCACCGGGACGTCTCCGCCGACTCCCGTTTCCACATGGGCAATCCGGGACAGGGGACGATCCCGCTGAGCGGCGTGGTCGGTCGCGCGTTCGTGATCGCCTGGCCGCTGGACCGCTTCCATCAACTCGGTGCGCCCGGTTCACTCTCCTCTCTCGCCCGGATGCCGCAGGCCGGCGGAACTGCCGCGGGATCGGTGGGCGTTGGGCCGGTTCCTGCGGAACCGCCGCTCGTTATGGGTGTGTTGGGCATCCTTCCGCTCGTCGTTCGCCGGTCGGGGCGGCCTCCGGAGTGAGCCGCACCGGCCGCCGACCGGACGGGCCTCGCGTGTGGGACCGCGAGCCGGATGCCTTGGAGTGATAGAGAAGTGCAGGTGCGGCCGGGAGTGGTCCCGGTCGCGGGCCGAGGCTGTGCTGGTGTCAGGGGAGTCCGCGGTGGGCAGCCCTGAGGCGTTCATGGTCGTGGTGAGCGTGGTGCCCGCTGTGCGGCACTCTGAGCGCGGGCGCGCGGGCGTCCGCACAGCAGGGAGGAGACGTTGTGGGGGATTTGGTGATCGGCGCCCGATCAGGCGCCGGAGAGCCCGAGGGCCCAGGCCGTCGGGCGGACCGGTCCACCGAGTCCGCGGCCTCCTCGGCCTCGGTCGAGGACGCGGCGGCGCAGACCGCCGACGGGCAGGGCGGTGCCGGGTCGGAGGACTCCCCGGGCTCCCCGCACGCGGAGACCGAGCCCGCGGACGGCTCGGAGTCGGAGGCTCCGTCCAAGCCGCGCAAGCAGCGCTCGTTCTGGAAGGAACTGCCGATCCTGGTCGGCATCGCGCTCATCCTCGCGCTGGTGATCAAGACGTTCTTCGTCCAGGCGTTCTCCATTCCGTCGGAATCGATGCAGAACACGCTGCAGGTCGGCGACCGCGTCCTGGTGGACAAGCTGACCCCGTGGTTCGGGGCCGAACCCGAGCGCGGTGAGGTCGTGGTGTTCCACGACCCGGGCGGCTGGCTGAGCGACGAGCCGACCCAGCAGAGCAGCAACTCCTTCCTCCGCGGTGTGCAGGACGTGCTCAGCTTCGTCGGCCTGATGCCCTCCGCCAACGAGAAGGACCTGATCAAGCGGGTCATCGCGGTCGGTGGGGACACCGTCGAGTGCGAGGGCGAGGGGCCGGTCAAGGTCAACGGCGTCGCGCTCAACGAGCCGTACGTCTACCAGGGCAACACCCCCTGCGGCGACCACCCCTTCGGCCCGGTCAAGGTGCCCAAGGACCGGATCTGGGTCATGGGCGACCACCGCGCCAACTCGCTGGACTCCCGCTTCCACATGGACCAGCCGGGCGGCGGCACCGTCCCGGTGGACAACGTGATCGGGCGTGCCTTCGTGGTGGCCTGGCCGGTCAGCCACTGGTCGACGCTGCCGGTGCCGGACACCTTCGACCAGAAGGGCCTGGCGGCGGCCGCGCCGATGGCGCCCCCCGTGGCCGGTGCGGTGGGGGCCGTCGCCCTGCTCCCGCTGGTGCGCCGGGTGCGGGACCGGGCGGAGAGCCGCAAGGAGTCCTGAGCTCCACCGGATCGTGTTCCGCCGGGTTGGCCCCGGCTCTTGCGCGGGCCGTGGTACCGACGAGTAATCTGCTCGGACGTGCCACGGCCCGCCGGCTTCTCCGCCCGTGCCTCCGGCGTGCCAGTGGTGTTCTCCGGTCGGCCAGAGGTGGACGGTGTCGATGAGCAGTGTCGTGGAGCAGACGGCCGACCACCCGACCGCGCCCGCCCGGGCGCGCCGTCGGCCCGCCGCGGTGCTGCAGGGCGTCGCCCTGGCACTCGGGTTGGTGCTGATGGTCGGCGGCTTCGCGCTGATCGCGATCGACTACCGGCCGTACAAGATCCCCACCGCCTCGATGCACCCGACGCTGCGCGTCGGGGACACCGTGCTCGCCCGCACGGTCGGCGGCGGCGACATCGGGCGGGGTGACGTGGTGGTCTTCCGGGACCAGGCCTGGGGCGGCGAGCTCATGGTCAAGCGGGTGGTCGCGGTCGGCGGGGACACCGTCGCGACCAGCGGGGCCGATCACCGGCTGACGGTCAACGGGCAGCCGGTGGACGAGCCCTACCTCGCGACGCAGGGTGGCCAGGGCCAGCCGTTCAGCGTGACGGTGCCGCAGGGCCGGCTGTTCCTGCTCGGCGACAACCGGGTGGGCTCGCTGGACTCCCGCACCCACCTGGAGGTGGACGGCGGGACCGTCCCGGCCGAGGCCGTCGAGGCCAGGGTCGAGGCCACCGTGCTGCCCTTCGGCCGGACGGGCCTGCTCGACCGGGTCACGGACTTCGACGGCTTCGCGGGCCCGAAGGCCTCGCAGCCGGGGCCGCTGGAACCCTCCGCCTACGCCGCCGTCGCGGGCGCGGCGCTGATCCTGGTGACCTCGGCGGTGGGCGGGGTGGCGGGTCTGGCCCGCCGGCTCCGGGGGCGCAGCACCTGAGCGGGGCCGTCGCCCCGCGGGCCGCTCTGTCGAACATCGCCCCGGACGGCCGCGCCGGGTGGCAGGATCGGTAGCGCCACCGATGCGAACGGAAGGAGCGTGGAGCGCCGCCATGACAGCACGGCGTCGCAGAGCGGCGCGGATCCTGCTGCTGGACGGGCTGGACCGCATCCTCCTCTTCCTGGGGGCCGACCCGGCCACGCCGGGGGAGACGTGGTGGTTCACGCCCGGGGGCGGTTTGGAGGCGGGGGAGGACGTGCGGGAGGCCGCCGAGCGGGAGCTCGCCGAGGAGACCGGCCTGCGGGATGTGGACCTGGGGCCCTTGGTGGCGTACGGCACGGTGTCGTTCTCCTTTCAGGGACAGCGCTACGAGCAGGAGCAGTGGTTCCACCTGGCCCGGACCACGGAGACGGGGCTGGACCACTCGGGCATGGGCGCCGACGAGCACGCCCAGCTGCTCGCGGCGCGCTGGTGGACGGTCGAGGAACTGAGGGGGACCGCCGAGACGGTCTATCCGGTCGGTCTGGCGGACTTCCTGGAGCGGCTGCTGGCCGAGGGCCCGCCGGTGGATCCGGTACGGCTCTGACCGTGGGTGCGGTGGTCCACAATGGGTGGACGTGACAAGTTGAGGGGACGCCTGGATGAGTGCCGAAGATCTCGAGAAGTACGAGACCGAGATGGAGCTCAAGCTCTACCGGGAGTACCGGGACGTCGTCGGCCTGTTCAAGTACGTGATCGAGACCGAGCGACGGTTCTACCTCACCAACGACTACGAGCTGCAGGTGCACTCGGTCCAGGGTGAGGTGTTCTTCGAGGTGTCGATGGCGGATGCGTGGGTCTGGGACATGTACCGGCCGGCCCGGTTCGTCCGCAAGGTCCGGGTGCTGACCTTCAAGGACGTGAACATCGAGGAACTCGCGAAGAGCGATCTGGAGCTGCCCTCGGACGAGTCCGGCTTCGGGAACTGACGTTGGACGACTCCGTCCCGCGTTGTCCAGCCGAATTTCGCGGGAACGGGGCTTCTCACCCCTGCGGGTGACAGGAGTTGTCCACAGGTCCGAGTTATCCACAGGGAACGGGAAATCCCGCGCCTCGCCGTGCGCGTTGGGGCAGCCTCCTCGGCGGAGGTGGTCACCATGCAGCACACCGTCGTGCAGGACCAGGCCGTACCGGACACGGCCGCAGCCGGGAAGGCCCCGCGGGCGATCCCGGACCGCAGCACCAGGAACGGGCTCGGCCGGTACGGGGAGCGGGTCGCCGCCCGCCGCCTCGCGGAGGCCGGGCTCCGCATCCTGGACCTCAACTGGCGCTGCGCCGAGGGCGAGCTGGACATCGTCGCCCTCGACGGCGACACCGTGGCGGTCTGCGAGGTGAAGACCCGCTCCGAGCGGGGATTCCAGCAGCCCACCGAGGCCATCGACCGGACCAAGGCCGCCCGACTGCAACGCCTGGCCGAGCGCTGGATGGCCGAGCGCTGGCCCGATCACTTCGCCCGACTGGCCGGGCCCGGCTACGACCCGGGGCCCACCGATCCGCAATGGCCTCCCGCCCCACCGGGCGGGGTGCGGATCGACCTGGTCGCGGTGGTCAACCGGGCGCGGGGTGCGGCCCTGGTCGACCACCTGCGGGGGGTGGTCTGAGATGGCCTTCGCCCGCACCTGTTCCGTCGCGCTGGTCGGCGTCGACGGAGTGATCGTCGAGGTCCAGGCCGATCTGGAGCCCGGGGTGGCCGCGTTCACCCTGGTCGGCTTGCCCGACAAGGCGCTCACCGAGGCCCGCGACCGGGTCCGTGCCGCGGTCGTGAACAGCGGCGAGGCCTGGCCGCAGCGCAAGCTGACGGTCGGCCTCAGCCCCGCCTCGGTACCCAAGAGCGGCAGCGGCTTCGACCTCGCGGTGGCCTGCGCCGTGCTGGCCGCCGCCGAACGGCTCGACCCCTCCGCCATCGCCGACCTGCTGATCATCGGCGAGCTGGGGCTGGACGGCCGGGTGCGGCCGGTCAGAGGGGTGCTGCCGTCGGTGCTGGCCGCCGCCGACGCCGGGTACCAGCGGGTCGTGGTCGCCGAGCAGACCGCGCCCGAGGCCTCGCTCGTCCCCGGGGTGACGGTGATCGGCGTCCGCAGCCTGCGCCAGCTCGTCGCCATCCTGACGGGCGCGGCGGCACCGGAGGAGCCGCCCGATCCGATCGGAGGCAGGCCGGATCCGCTGATGGCCGGCCTGATGCTGCCCAGCGCGGGCGTGCGGGGCCTGCCCGACGACAAGGCGGCCCGACTGGACATGGCCGACGTGGCCGGCCAGTACGAGGCCCGACGGGCGCTGGAGATCGCCGCGGCCGGAGGACACCACCTCTACCTGAAGGGCCCACCGGGCGCGGGCAAGACGATGCTGGCGGAGCGGTTGCCCGCGCTGCTCCCGCCGCTGACCCAGAAGGAGGCACTGGAGGTCACCGCCGTCCACTCGGTGGCGGGGCTGCTCCCGGCCGGGCGCCCACTGATCGACACCGCGCCCTACTGCGCCCCGCACCACTCCACGACGATGCCGGCCATCGTCGGCGGTGGCAGCGGTCTGCCGAGACCGGGGGCGGTCTCGCTGGCCCACCGGGGCGTGCTCTTCCTGGACGAGGCACCGGAGTTCCCGGTCCGGGTGCTCGACGCGCTGCGCCAGCCGCTGGAGTCGGGCGAGGTGGTGATCGCCCGTTCGGCCGGATCGCTGCGGCTCCCGGCCCGCTTCCTGCTCTGCCTGGCGGCCAACCCCTGTCCGTGCGGCCGGTACTCGCGGCGGGGCGAGGGCTGTGAGTGCACCCCCGCCATGGTCAGCCGTTACCAGGGGCGGCTCTCCGGGCCGCTGCTGGACCGGGTCGACCTCCAGGTCCAGGTGGCCCCGGTGACCAGGGTCGAGCTCATGGAGCGGGACACCACGGCGGAGACCACCGAGACCGTCGCGGCCCGGGTGCTGGCCGCGCGGGAGCGGGCGGCGGCCCGGCTGGCGAACACCCCGTGGCGGACCAACGCGGAGGTCCCGGGCCACGAGCTGCGCACCCGCTGGCGGCTCACGGCCGGCGCACTCAACGACGCCGCACGGCAGTTGGAGCGGGGGCTGCTGACCGCCCGGGGCCTGGACCGGGTGCTCCGGGTCGCCTGGACGGTCGCCGACCTCGCCGGACGCGACCGGCCGGACCAACGCGACGTGCGCACCGCCCTGGTTCTGCGCACCGGGGTGGAACACGGACTGCCGCTGACCGAGCGGGTCTTCGGGCGGCTCGGCGGAATCCCGGCGCAGCGCGCCAGCCCGGACGGCGACCGGTCCGGGCCGTCCGAACCGTCCGACGAGCATTCGCGAAACCAGAAGGGTGAGGCATGAACCAGTTGCTGAGGCAACCTCGAATTCCCGGTGGTGCCGATGCCGGGCCCGGTCCCGGGGCCACCGCCGAGACCGAGCCCGAACGCCTCGCCAGGGTGCTGCTCGGCCGACTCAGCGAGCCGGGGGACGCGGTGGTCGGCCGATGGCTCGGCCAACTCCCCGCCGTCGACGTGGTGAAGGCGATCCGGGACGGGAGGGTGCCCGACCACCCCGGACTGGATGCCACCCGGCTGTCCGGGTACCAGGCGCGGCTCCCGGGGCTGGATCCGAGGATGGACCTGAAACGGGTACGGGACGTCGGTGGGCGGTTCATCATTCCGGGGGACACGGAGTGGCCCAGCCAACTCGACGACCTGGGTGACGGACGCCCGATCGGGCTCTGGGTGACGGGCACCGGCTCGCTGCGGCTGCTCGCGCTCCGCTCGGTCGCGATGGTGGGTTCCCGCGCCTGTACGGCCTACGGCGCCCACGTCGCGGGGGAGCTCTCCGCCCAACTGGCCGAGCGCGGCTGGGTGGTCGTCTCCGGAGCCGCCTACGGGATCGACGCGGCTGCGCACCGCGGGGCGCTCGCGGTCGGTGGGACGACCGCCGCCGTACTCGCCTGCGGCGTCGACGTGGCCTATCCCAAGGGCAACGCCGAACTGATCCGACGGATCGGCGTTCAGGGCCTGCTGGTCAGCGAACTCCCGCCCGGGGAGCACCCGAACCGCTTCCGCTTCGTCCTCCGCAACCGGGTCATCGCGGCGCTCACCCGGGGAACGGTGGTGGTCGAGGCGGCGGTGCGCAGCGGCGCCCTGAGCACGGCCCGACGGGCGCGGGACCTCAACCGCCACACCATGGGCGTCGCAGGCCCGGTGACCTCGGAGCTCTCCGCCGGGGTGCACGCCCTGATCCGCAGCGGCGGTGCCACCCTGGTCACCGACGCCGCCGAGATCACCGAGCTGATCGGGGCGATCGGGGAGGACCTCGCGCCGCAGCGCAGCGGCCCGGTGCTCCCGCGCGACCTCCTGGAGCCGGCGGTGGCCCGGGTGCTGGAGGCCGTACCGGCGACGGCGGAGGGCGCGCCGGTCGAGCGGCTGGCCCGGCAGTCCGGCCTCCCGCCGGACGAAGTCCTGCAACGGCTCTACGAGCTGGGATCGCTCGGCTACGTGGAACGGTACGGCGCGCACTGGCGCGTGGTGCGGAGGAGGTGAGCCGCTGGGACCGGGAACACGTTTGCGCAGAGGGAACGCACGTCGGATCCGCCCGGCTGACCTGCCGATCCGGTTCTGCTGTCCGTCGCCCGGATCCGGTGCGCGAACGCCACCGGATCGGGGGACGACCGAGTGGCGGTAGCGCTTTGCAGCGAGTCGGTCACGCTACGCTCCACATGCCTTCCCTATCAGCACATGACTCGGCAGAACGGCGCAGACCAACGTATGCCCACACACATTCCCGGACACAGAGTGACCGGTGGCGCTCGGTCCTCGGGAGGGCCGCGGACCGAGCGGCGCCCCGCGTCCGACTTCCCGTCCAAGCAGGTGGGGACGATGGGAGGCCTGTCCCGCCAGGGCGGGCGGCCGACGGTGGTGCCCCAGCCTACGGATGCGGCCCGGGGTGCCGAGCCGGCCCCGGGCACCGGCGCGGCCGACCTGGACGGCGCGCCCGTCGGGGCGCCCGCCGGTGTGCCCCCCGGCGCGGTCGCGGCCGGCGCGCCCCGGCCGCCCGGCAGTGCGCCGGCCCGGGGCGCCGCCCCTCCGGCGTTCGCCTCGCCGGTGTCCCCGCTCCGCCGGGAAAAGGCGGCGGACGGCGGCCAGGGGCAGGGTGCCCGGGAGGTCGCGGCCCCAGGGCGGACCGCGCTCGAAGAGCTCTGGCGCTCCTACAAGGAGACCGGGGACCAGCGGCTGCGGGAGCAGCTGATCCTCCACTACTCACCGCTCGTCAAGTACGTGGCGGGTCGGGTCGGGGTCGGCCTGCCCTCCAATGTCGAACAGGCGGACTTCGTCTCCTCGGGGGTCTTCGGACTGATCGACGCGATCGAGAAGTTCGACATCGACCGTGCCATCAAGTTCGAGACCTACGCGATCAGCCGCATCCGGGGCGCGATCATCGACGAGCTGCGCGCCCTGGACTGGATCCCGCGCTCGGTGCGGCAGAAGGCGAAGGCGGTCGAGCGGACGTACGCGACGCTGGAGGCCAGGCTGCGCCGGACACCGCACGAGCCCGAGGTCGCGGCCGAGATGGGCATCGCGATCGAGGACCTGCACGCCATCTTCAGCCAGCTGTCGCTCGCCAACGTGGTCGCGCTGGACGAGCTGCTCCACCCGGCGGGGGAGGGCGGTGACCGGCTGAGCCTGATGGACACCCTGGTCGACCACGGTGCGGACAACCCGGTCGAGGTGGCCGAGGACCGCGAGCTGCGCAGACTGCTGGCCCAGGCGGTCAACACCCTCCCCGAGCGGGAGAAGACGGTGGTGACGCTCTACTACTACGAGGGCCTCACCCTCGCCGAGATCGGACAGGTGCTGGGGGTGACGGAGAGTCGGGTGAGCCAGATCCACACCAAGTCCGTCCTCCAGCTGCGCGCCAAGCTGTCGGACATCCGATAGGGCGCCGATCACAAGGGCGCCGGCAGCCGGGGGCCGACAGCAACGGCGCTGACAGTAAGGGCGCTGACGGCAAGGGTGCCGACCGGAGGGGTGTCTGCCGGCGGTCGTCAGAAGCCGGTCGCCGGGCCCGGGCCCCGTTCCGATGCGCGGCGCCGTACCGGCCGGAGGTAGGGCTCCGTACAGTGGGACCGTGCCGAAGATCCGAGCGGCCACGGTGGCCGAGCATCGCCAGCTCCAGCGGGCAGCCCTCCTCGATGCTGCCCGCATCCTGCTGACCGAGGGTGGCATGGAGGCCCTGACCTTCCCCGCGCTCGCGGCGCGCGCCGGGCTGGCGCGCTCCTCGGTCTACGAGTACTTCCGCTCCCGCGCCGCCGTGGTCGAGGCGCTCTGTGAGGTGGACCTCCCGCTCTGGGCGGCCGAGATCGAGGCCGGGATGGAGAGCTGCGACACCGCCGTCGAGCGGATCGAGGCCTACGTCCGGGGCCAGCTGGCACTGGCCGCCGACCCCCGGCACCGCGCGGTGGTGGCGATCTCTGCGCTGGAGCTCGACGAGGCCGCGCGTGAGCGGATCAGGGCGGCGCACGGCAGGCTGGCCGGTCTGGTCGGCCGGACGCTGGAGGACCTCGGTCACGAGCAGCCCCGGCTCGCCGCGGCTCTGGTCCAGGGCGTCGTGGAGGCTGCGACCCGCAGGGCCGAGCAGGCCGCGACCGGGGGCCGCGCAGGCTGTGCGACCGAGAGCCCCGAGGAGATCGCCGACGCCGCCGTCGCGATGGTGCTGCGCGGGCTCGTCCGCCCCTGAGCCCGGCTCCGGGCCTGCCATCGGCCCGCCCCAGGCCCCAACCCCGCACCCGGCCCCAACCCCGCACCCAGCCCCGATCCTGGCCTCGGCCCGGCGCTTCGCCGATGGACGCGCGGCGGGGCTCCCTACCCGTCCCCGCTGTCCAGCGGCAGCAGCCGGGCCGTGCCCGCGCCGAAGAGGGCCAGCGGATCGAGGTAGCGGTTTCCGCGCAGCAGGCCCCAGTGCAGGCAGTCGCGCCCGGCGCAGTGCCGCCCGTCCGGAGCGAGCAGTCCGATCGTCTGTCCGGCGGTCACCGGGGTGCCGACCGGAACGGTGCCGGTGACGGGCAGATAGGTGGTCCGGAGCGGGGGAGAGCCCGAGCCCGGGTGGGAGACGGTCACCACCGGCCGCCCCGCCACCGGCCCCGAGAACGTGACCACTCCGGGAGCCGCCGCCCGGACCTCCGCCCCGGGTGAGGCGGCGAGGTCCACCCCCCGGTGCCCGGCGGCCCAGACCTTCGCCGGCGGCTCGAACCGGCCCAGCACCCCGTCCGGCCCACCCACCGGCCAGGCCCGCGCACCACCCCGCCCGGCCTCGCCGCCTGAGCCGGCGACGCCGACGGCACCGACGCCGACGACGCCGACGGCACCGATACCTCCCAAAGCCGGTGAGGCTCCTGAGACACCTGAGGCGCAGGAAGCCCCCGGCACCGCGAGCACGACCACGAGCACCGCTGCCACCAGCAGCGGCAGCACCCCGAGAGCCCGCCGACCTACCCGACCCACCCCGATCACCCCGCCGAACCACCCGCGCCCAGTCATGCCCGCAGGCTCGCCCCCGCGCCGCCCCCACACCACCCACATCCGGATTCCTGTGGACAAACCGCCCCCACGCCCCAGCACCATCCCCCGGGCGGGTGTACGGGCGCCGCCATCCGGTGTACAAACGGCATACCGGCGACGGACCCGAGGCAGGCGGTCGACCGACCCGCGTCCGCCCCCCCCCCCGCACCCGCACCCGCACCCGCCTCCGCGCCCACCCCCGGCTCCACCCGAACTCCACCCCGAACTCCACCCCCGGCCGCCCCGCGCGACCCGCCCCGACCCCGCCGCAGCCCCGCAGGAACGCTGCCGCAGCCCAACGGAACCCGCCCACCCCGGCCGTTCCCCGGGCTCCTCCCAGGTCCTCGGCGGGCCCCCGGCCACGCGTGGAGTCGCCCGCCCCTCGGCGCTTCCCGTACACTTCACACGCGACCCGGTCCGCCGGGTCGACTTCGCACGCCCCGCCACCGGCGGCTGGACGCGGTTCGTCCGCAGCCCCGCCAGGTGCGAGTGCCGCTCGGTCCGCCGAGCCCGACCGGCCCCCGGGCCGGAAGGGTGGTAGCGGCTCGGCACGTTCGGGGCGTCAGGCGTGGCTGTCACCTGGCCGCCACGGACAAACCGAGACTGACCCGGCTGTGGGCGATCGCTGCGACGCAGCGCCGCTGCCGGGCCGTAACACCAAGGAGTACGGCAATGGCCGTCGTCACGATGCGGGAGCTGCTGGAGAGCGGCGTCCACTTCGGTCACCAGACCCGCCGCTGGAACCCGAAGATGAAGCGCTTCATCATCACCGAGCGCAACGGCATCTACATCATCGACCTCCTGCAGTCGCTGAACTACATCGACCGCGCCTTCGAGTTCATCAAGGAGACCGTTGCCCACGGCGGCAGCGTCCTCTTCGTCGGCACGAAGAAGCAGGCCCAGGAGGCCATCGCCGAGCAGGCCACCCGCGTGGGCATGCCCTACGTGAACCAGCGCTGGCTCGGCGGCATGCTGACCAACTTCTCGACCGTCTACAAGCGCCTTCAGCGTCTGAAGGAGCTCGGCGAGCTGGACTTCTCGGACGTGGCCGGCTCCGGTCTCACCAAGAAGGAGCTCCTGGTCCTCCAGCGCGAGCACGACAAGCTGGAGAAGACCCTCGGCGGTATCCGCGACATGCAGCGCGTTCCCAGCGCCGTCTGGATCGTGGACACCAAGAAGGAGCACATCGCGGTCGGCGAGGCCCGGAAGCTCAACATCCCGGTCGTCGCCATCCTCGACACCAACTGTGACCCGGACGAGGTCGACTACAAGATCCCGGGCAACGACGACGCGATCCGCTCCGTCACCCTGCTGACCCGCGTGATCGCCGACGCCGTGGCCGAGGGCCTGAAGTCCCGCGCCGGTGTCGCCAAGGGCGACGCCAAGGCCGAGCCGGGCGCCGACCAGCCGCTGGCCGCCTGGGAGAAGGACCTCATCGAGGGCGAGAAGAAGGCCGAGGAGGCCCCCGCCGCCGCCGAGGCCCCCGCCGCCGAGGAGGCCGCTGTCGAGGCCCCCGCCACCGAGGCGCCGGCCGAGCAGGCCTGACGTACCAAGGGCGAGGGGC
>NZ_JBHVET010000113.1:0-15606 GCF_042802135.1 Kitasatospora sp. NPDC057512 | reverse complement strand
ATCGGGCGCGGGCCGGGCCGGGGCGGGCACCGGAGGGGATCAGTGCCGGGAGGGGAGGACGCAGCGGAAGCTGGAGGCGGCGGCCGGGTCGCCGTGGCCCCGGTAGCGGGACACCTCGGGGTAGCGGCACAGGTCGCGGTCGACGCTCCGCCCGGTGGCGTCGACCAGCGTGGCGGGCAGCGTCCGCGGCGCCTTGCCCTGCTCGACCCAGGCGGTCAGGGCGGCGAGGTCGTCGGTCGTGCCGCCGCCCTTGTTGAGGCCGCAGTGGGCCGTGCCCGGGGCCAGGAAGAGGCGGTAGAAGTCGTCGACCCGCCGACCGCCGCCCATCGTCCGCTCGACCTGCCGGCGGTAGTCGACGGTGCCCTGGGCGGGGATGAACTGGTCGGCCTGGCCGTGCCAGGTCAGGAGTTTGCCGCCGGCGTCGCGGAAGGCGGACAGATCGGGGTCGTCGGTGCCGATGATCCGGCCGTACTCAGTCCGCGACTGCTCGAACAGCCGGGTGAACTGGTCGTAGGTGATCGTCGAGACGTCGAACGAGGGCTGCTTCTTCAGCCAGTTCGTGACCCAGAGCCGGGGCACCGGGAACGGCGCACCCTGCACCTGGCCGTTCGCGTCGGGCGCGGTGGTGCCGGCCAGCCCCGCCAGGTCGGCACCGACCGGGACGCCGGACCAGAGCCTGCGGCCCGACGCGGTGCGCGGACCGTCCCAGATCTTGCGGACGACGGCGGCGTCGGCGGCCGTGATGGTCAGCTCCTTCCCGTCGCAGACCACCGTGGTGCCGATCAGCCGGCGCGGGTCGAAGTCGCACCGCGACGCGTCGTTGACCAGCTTGTCCTCGACGCCGTCGAGCGGGTCGCAGGCCGCGACGGCGGCGTCGGTGAAGGCCTTGAACGCGCAGGCGGACGGGTAGGTCTTCTCGTTGTTCATGACCACCTGCGGCCACAGGGTGGCGACTTCGAACTCGTCCCAGTTGACGGCGGGCGCGTTGGCGAGGATGCCGTCGAAGTCGTCGGGGTAGCGCTGGGCCTCCATGTAGCCCTGGCGCCCGCCGGTGGAACACCCGTTGAAGTAGGAGTAGGAGGCCGGACTGCCGAAGTGCGCGGCGACGACCTGCTTGCCGACGATCGCCGCCTCGTGCTGGGAGCGGGACGCGAGGTTGTTCAGCAGCGCGCTGTCGACCTCACCCTTCGCGTCCAGCGCCCAGCCGACGTCGACGGCATCGGCGAGCCCTCCGTCGGTGGTGGTCGCGGCATAACCGTTCTTGACCGCGGTGCCCATCCCGACGCCGTTGTCCCCGGCGGCGAAGGCGCTTCCGCCGAGCGCCTGGAAGCGGCCGTTCCAACCACGGACGGGCAGCCAGGTCACCACCTTCGCATGGTCGTTGTCGCCGGGGTGGGTCAGGGTGACCGTCACCTCGCAGAAGGCGGGGACACCGGTGACCGTGCCGCCCACCACCCCGGTTCCATCGATGGTCCCGCCCTCCCGGCGGGCCGCCGTCGCGGACTCCACCGCCGTCCCGGCGGGCGCCCGCACGGCCGGCGCCGAACAGCCGGCCGGCGCGGGCACGGAGCCGTACGGGGCCTCCGCCACTGCCGCCGGCAGGTTCACCGCGGCCAGCGCCGCGCCGGTCGCGAGCACGATCAGGAATCTCTTCATGGGTGTCCGTCCAGGAAAAAGGTGGGCGTGCGCCCGGCCGCGAAGGAGCGCGTGCGGGGCGTACGGGCAGAGCTGGTCGAAGTGCAAGGTGTGTCCGGTTGAGGTGGTGACGATCCGATCGCCGACAACCGCGGACCGACGCCCCTCGGACAGTCACCGCAAGTGGCGGTGATCAGCCAAGGTTTGACTCACGCAGTCGGTGCGCAGGGGCGGCCCTCACATGTGCGCCGGTCGAGCCGCTCTCGTGTACGTCACCGGTTCAGCCGGTGACGATGCTGGCACGGTCACGCCCGACCTGTCAACGAGACGCCGAAGGGGCCCCGGCGGCACGGAAGACGTGGAAGCCGGAGCGAAAGAAGCCCCGGCAGAGGGCGGTTGCCGACCGACACCCGCCGGGCGCGCACATATCCGCTCCCGACTGTCGGCGGCGCCTGCTACAGTCGCAGCGACCTGTAGTCGTGTGATCGAGGAGTGGCAGACGTGGCGGGTGACGACGACATCTCCGGGTGAGATCCGGATCTGACGGCCACCGGCCGGTGCTTCAGGAGCGCCGCCGAGGTGGTCCGTTTCGTCGTACCCCTTTTCCGCACGTCTGCCCAGGGCAGAGGTCTACCTTCCTGCCCTCATTCCCTTCGAGGTCATCTCCATGTCCACCGTGTCCAACGCCGCTGTCGTCTGCTCGAACCTCTCCTTCGCCTGGCCCGACGACACCCCGGTCTTCCACGACCTGTCCTTCACCGTGCCCACGGGCCGGACGGGCCTGGTCGCCCCCAACGGCGCCGGCAAGAGCACCCTGCTCAAGCTGATCGCCGGCGACCTCAAGCCCGCCACCGGCTCGGTGTCGGTCACCGGACGGCTCGGATACCTCCGCCAGAGCCTGCCCTTGACCTCGGACCTCACCGTCGCCGAGGTGCTCGACGTCGCCGCGGTCATCCGGGCCATCGACGCCGTGGAGTCCGGCGACGTCGACGAGCGGCACTTCACCACCATCGGCGACGACTGGGACATCGAGGAGCGCACCCGCGCCCAGCTCGACCGCCTCGGCCTGACCGATCTCACCCTGGACCGCAGCCTGAGCACGCTCAGCGGCGGCCAGATCGTCTCGCTCGGCCTCGCCGCCCAACTACTCAAGCGCCCCGACGTGCTGCTGCTCGACGAGCCGACCAACAACCTCGACGCGGAGGCCCGGCACAAGCTCTACGACGTGCTGGGGGAATTCAACGGCTGCCTGCTGCTGGTCAGCCACGACCGCGCGCTGCTCGACCGGATGCAGCACATCGCCGAACTCGGCAACGGTGAACTGCGCTTCTACGGAGGCGACTTCACCGCCTACGAAGAGGCCGTCCGGGCCGAGCAGGAGGTCGCCGAGAAGAACGTCCGCAACGCCGAGCAGGAGCTGAAGCGGGAGAAGCGGGAGATGCAGCAGGCCCGCGAACGCGCCGAGCGCCGCCAGAGCAACGCCGCCCGCAACCTCAAGAACGCCGGCCTGCCGCGCATCTTCGCCGGGAACATGAAGCGCGGCGCCCAGGAGTCCGCGGGCCGGTCCGGCCAGATGCACGCGGCCCGGGTCGGCGAGGCCAAGGCCCGGCTGGACGAGGCCGGGCGCGCCCTGCGCGAGGAGCAGCGGCTCTCGCTGGAGCTGCCCGACACCCAGGTGCCCGCCGGGCGCAACCTCTTCCTCGGCGAGGGCCTGCAGGTCCGCCACGCCGGCCGCCCGGTGTTCGCCGACGGCGGCGTCGACCTGAGCGTCCGCGGCCCCGAACGCATCGCGCTGACCGGCCCCAACGGCGCGGGCAAGAGCACCCTGCTGCGCCTGGTCACCGGCGAACTCGCCCCGGACAGCGGGGAGATCAAGCGCAACGACGGGCGGATCGCCTACCTCTCGCAGCGCCTGGACCTGCTGGACCTCGACCGCACCGTCGCGGAGAACTTCGCCGCGTTCGCCCCCGAGCGGCCCGAGACGGAGCGGATGAACCTGCTCGCCCGCTTCCTGTTCCGCGGCGCCCGGGCCCATCTGCCGGTCGGGGTGCTCTCCGGCGGCGAGCGGCTGCGCGCCACCCTGGCCTGCGTGCTGTGCGCGGAGCCGGCCCCGCAGCTGCTGCTGCTCGACGAGCCGACCAACAACCTCGACCTGGTCAGCGCCGGGCAGTTGGAGAGCGCCCTGAACTCGTACCAGGGCGCCTTCCTGGTGGTCAGTCACGACGAGCGCTTCCTCGCCGAGATCGGCGTGAACCGCTGGCTCCGGCTGGCCGACGGCACGCTGAAGGAGACGGGGGCGCCCGCGGTGTGAACCGCCGCCGTGTGACGCGGCCCGCCGAGGCTCGGTGCCCGGCGGGCCCTCCCCCCTCACATCGGAAGGTTCCCCGTGTTCCCCATGCCCCCCGCGTTCCAGAGCGCCCTGCTCGCCCATGACCTCGTCCGCGTCCTCGGCGGCCGTCGCGTCCTCGACGGCGTCGGCCTGACCGCCGCCCCCGGCCACCGGATCGGCCTGATCGGGGAGAACGGCGCCGGCAAGTCCACCCTGCTGCGGGTGCTCGCCGGCGTGGACGAACCCGACGCGGGAAGCGTCTCCCGCCCCGAGGACCTCGGCTTCCTGCACCAGGAGATGCCCTTCGATCCCGCCGCGACCGTCGCCGCCGTCCTGGACGACGCACTGCGCGAGGCCCGCGAGGACCTCGCGGAACTGGACCGGCTCGGTGCGGAGATCGCCCGGGCCCCGGAGTCCGCCCCCGGCCACGCGGAACTCCTGGACGCCTACGGCAGACGGCTGGAGCTGGCCCGGTACCGGGAGTCCTGGGACGCCGACCGCCGTGCCGCCCTGGTCCTCGACGGGCTGGGCCTCGGCGCACCGGCCCTCGGCGCGCTCGGTCACGACCGCACGCTCGGCTCGCTGTCCGGCGGGCAGCGCGGCCGGCTGGCCCTCGCGGCGCTGCTGGTCCGGCGGCCGTCCGCGCTGCTGCTGGACGAGCCGACCAACCACCTCGACGACGACGCCGCCGCCTTCCTGGAGGAGCAGGTCCGCGCGCTGCCCGGCACCGTGGTCGTCGCCGCCCACGACCGGGCGTTCCTCGACGCCGTCTGCACCCACCTGATCGACCTCGACCCGGCGGTGGACGGACCGGTCCGCCACGGCGGCAACTACAGCGCATACCTGGGCGAGCGGCGCGCCGAGCGGGAGCGCTGGGAGCGGCGGTACGCCGAGGAGCAGCAGGAGTTGGCGCAGCTGCGCCACGCGGCGGGCGTGACGGCGCACCTGGTCGCACCGGACCGGGGGCCGCGCGACAACGAGAAGATGGGCTACGGCCACCGGGCCGGCCGGGTGCAGAACCAGGTCTCCCGACGGGTCCGCAACGCCGCCCGCCGACTGGAGGAGCTGGAGCGCGCGCAGGTCCCCGAGCCGCCGCGCCCGCTGCGGTTCGCCGTCGAGTCCCTGGCGGCGGACGCCGATTCCCCGGCCGCCGACGACCCGGCCGCCGACGCGCCGGCCGCCGATTCCCCGGCCGCCGACGCGTTGGCCAACGCCGGTGAGGGCCAACAACCCCTTCTGTCGCTCCGGGACCTCCGGGTGCCCGGCCGGCTCGCGCTCGAAAGCCTGCACGTCGCCCCGGACGACCGGCTGCTGGTCACGGGCGGCAACGGGACGGGCAAGTCCACGCTGCTCGCCGTGCTCGCCGGCCGCCTCGCGGCCGAGGGCACCGTGCACCGGCACCCCGGACTGACGGTCGGACTGCTCACCCAGGACACCGTGTTCGACCGGCCCGACCGCACCGTCCGCGACACCTACGAGCTGGCGCTGGGCGCGGCGCGCGCCGAGCGGGTGCCGCTGGGATCGCTCGGCCTGCTGCACGCGGCGGACCTGGACAAGCCCGTCGGCCGGCTGTCCGTCGGGCAGCGCCGACGGCTCGCACTGGCGCTCCTGGTGGCCGAGCCGCCCCGGCTGCTGCTGCTCGACGAACCCACCAACCACCTCTCCCCGCGCCTCTGCGACGAACTGGAGGAGGCCCTCGGCACCGGTCCCGGCGCGATCGTCCTGGCGAGCCACGACCGCTGGCTGCGCCGACGCTGGCAGGGCCGCGAGCTGCGGCTCGGTCCGGCGGGCGCCGCCCCTCATTGCCCCCCGACACGGTCACCTGCCAGCATGGTGATGTGAACCTTGACCATGTCTTCGTCTGCGGGCACCCCGCCCTGGACTTCGCCGCTACGCTCCGTGCACGGCGCACGGTCCGGTTCGAGATGTTCGTGACGCCGGAGCGCCTGAACGCCTGGTACCTGGACTCCGGCCTGGTGGACACCATCACGCCCGGTGACGAGCAGGACGTCCGCGAGGCGACGACCGTCCGCGAGGCCGTCTACCGGCTGGTCACCAACCGCCGGCTCGGCGAGGCCTTCGACCGCGAGGCGCTCGCCGTGCTCAACGGCGCCGCGCGCAAGCCGCCCGTGACACCGCAGCTCACCCTGACCGGACGGCACAACGAGGCGACCCCCGAGCAGGCGCTGGCGACCGTCGCGCGCCAGGCGGTCGAACTCCTCAGCGGCCCGGACGTCCCCCTGCTGAAGGAGTGCGGCAACCCGGAGTGCACCCGGATCTACATCGACCGCTCCCGGGGCATGCGCCGCCAGTGGTGCGGCATGGACTCCTGCGGCAACAAGATCAAGGCCGCCGCCTACCGCGCCCGGAAGAAGACCCCGTCCGCCACGGCCGCCCGATAGCCCCGCCGACACCCTGCCGAACCCCGTCGGCCACGGCCCCGCAGCACGGGTCCGTGGCCGTTCGGCGTCGGACGCGTCGGCGGGAGGGGTGCCGTCGGATCCCTCGGCTCCGTCGGGCCGGTCAGACCCCTCAGGCCCGGCGGCGGCCGCCGCCGGCGAGTCGGCGGTCCCGGCGGCTGCGGCGCACGGACGCCCCGAAGGTGACGATGGAGATGCTGATGATGGTGACGCTGACGACCAGCAGGACGAGGTCGGCGTTGGGCACCTGGGTCATGGCGACGGTGACGGCCGCCAGGAGGATGCAGACGCCCAGGCCTTTGAAGACGTTCATGGTGTTCTTTCGGGCTACTTCCACGCGGAGACGCGTGTCATGTACGACTTGATGACGGAGGAGACGAGCCAGTAGGTGCGGACCACCGTGAAGACGAGTTCCGGTATCAGCAGGGCCTCGACGATCATGGCCTTGGGGCCGAGCTTGCGGACCCGGAGCGCCGGATAGAGGACCCAGAAGCCGATCATCGCCCAGAACAGCGGCGCGTGGCTGACGCCGAACCGCGCCATGGCGGCCACCTGCTTGGTGCCCCAGCCGAGGATGTAGGCGGACGCGATGAGCCCCATGATCAGGGTGCTGATCGAGTGCCAGGTGAACTTCGTCCAGCCGCGGGCGCGCAGGGTGTCGACCGTGCCCCGGGACCAGCGTTCGCGCTGCTGGATCAGCTCGCGCAGCGTCGGCATCAGGTCGGTGTAGGCGATGCACAGCTCGTTGGCGGTGACCTTCCAGCCGGACTCCTTGAGCGCCAGCGTGGTCTCGTAGTCCTCGACGAGGTTGCGGTGGTCCTCCCAGAAGACCTCGCCGCGCCAGTCGATGAGGGTCTGCAGCGCCTCGGCCCGGTAGAAGCTGCCGGCCCCGGACATGGTGTGCACGTCGGCGCGGTAGCGGGCGCTGGCCGCCCGGCCGTACTCGATGATCTGCATGCCGAGCAGGTACCGCTGCCAGGGGTTGCGCCACAGGCCGGTGCGGCCGAGGCAGGAGGCGCTGACGCCGCCGAGCTCGGGGTCGGAGGAGATGACGTTGCGGGCCCGTTCGATGAACCGGTGGTGCAGTTCGGTGTCGGCGTCCATCACCAGGACGTGGCGCACCGCGCCGGTGAGCCGTCCACCGACCGCCTCCCGCAGCCACTCCAGCCCGTGGTTGAGGGCGCCCGCCTTCTTGTGCGGGTTGTTGTCCAGGTTGAGAACGACGGTCGGCGGGGTGCGCTCGTCGTCCGCGAACTGCTGGGCGAACTCCCGTGTGCGGTCGGTGGAGTTGTTGACGACCACGATGATGAGGTCGGGGCGCCGACTCTGCTTGGCCAGGGAGTCCAGCGAGGTGAGGACGCCGACCTCCTCGTTCCGGGCGGGGACGAGGATCACGGTGTCGTAGAGGGCGGTGCCGGCCGCGGGGGCCACCCGACCCCGACGGTGCCGGCTGCGCGAGGACCGTGCCTCCTCGATGGGCGCGCTGGGCGCGGCGGTACCTGACACGGTACGAACTCCCCCGTTTTTGACGGCGCGGTGATCAACGCCGCTCACTCTGTGTACATCCTGTGATGGTCCGGGAGAGGATATCGCCCCAAAATGTAGACGGTTCAACGGCCAGGCGTGACCCGCGCCATCGATGGAAACGCAGCGCCACCATGCGCTCCCCCACCGTGATACCGGCTGCTCAGGAGCCCAACTAAAGGACTCCAAATCGGACAGATCACTCCCCTTGTTAACGTCCGCGAACGTGGCCGACAACACATATCCATTCCTTCCCCCACCCATCTCAGGGAGGCGTTAATCCCGATCCGACCTCGTTCAATCGCCTCAAAAAGAGGAGTCAAAGGCATGGATAAGATGAGCCCGAATTGATCGATCCGATGCGAAGCGTGTACGCACTGACGCCTTCCGCATCCCCCTGTGCATCCCCGTCGGAGGAGCAGTCGTGACCCGTCCCACCCCGCACGCCCGCACGCGGGCCGCACTCGGGACCGCCCTCCCCCTGGTCATGCTCGCCGTCGGCGCGGGCGCCTGCGCGTCCGACGGCGAGCCGTCCGGACCGGCGGCCGCCCACGGAGCGGAGAAGCAGCAGGCCCCTGCCGCGGCTCCCAGCCCCACGCCCACCGCCCCGCCCGGCCCGCCCGGCGTCCTGTTCGACGCCTTCCACTACACCGGAGCCGAGGACCCGGCCCTGGCCTCGCACGGCTGGACCGTCCGCACCGACGGCGGCGGCCCCGGCATCCGCGACACCTGGTCCAAGGAAGGCCTCTCCTTCCCCACCGTCACCGACGCCCAGAGCGGCCAGGCCATGCGGCTGCGCGTCACCACCGACGGCACCCCCAAGGGAACCAAGCAGGTCGAGGTCGGACGCACGGCGGGCGAGTCCCTCAACGGCACCGTCGCCGCCCGGGTCTTCTTCAGCGACAAGCCCGCCGACGGCCGCGACGGCGACCACATCATCCAGACCGTCTACGCGATCTCGCCGGACCACAACTCGAAGAAGTACAGCGAGTTGGACTTCGAGTACATGCCCAACGGCGGCTGGGGCGCACCCGGCCCCCGGCTCGACACCACCAGCTGGCGCAGCGCCGCCCAGAACGACCGGGACACCCTCGCCACGAACAAGAGCCTCGCCGGCTGGCACACCCTGATGCTCACCGCCGACGCCGGGAAGGTCACCTACTCCGTCGACGGCAAGACCCTCTACAGCAGCGGCGCCAAGTCCTACCCGCGCGAGCCCCTGAGCATCCGGTTCAGCTCCTGGCTGATCGACCTCCCCACGACGGTCACCGGCACCCGGGACTGGGACATGAACGTCAACTGGCTCTACTACCAGGCCGACAAGAAGGTCCCCCTCGCCGAGGTCGAGAAGGCCGTCGGCGGCTTCTACGCCGCCAACACCACCTTCGTGAACACCCTTCCCAAGAACTGACCCCCTGCCCGGAATCCCCGACCGACAGAAGACAAAGGCCGGGCACGCCACGCGGCCGACCCGACGAAGGGCATAGGAGCCTTGACCCGGAACGCCACGGAAGCGTCAACGACTCCGGTGGAACTCCGTGAGGTTACGGCGTTTCGCCGCTCGGAGATCCGTAGTTGGCGGTCAGAGCCGCCGCGAAGGCGTCCGGGATGCCATGGAGCCAAAAGGCCATCGAGACATACGACTCCAGTGCGCCCGACACCTCGAGGAAGGGTCCGAACCGCTCGCGCCATTCGTTCCGCGTGGCCGCATCCGGAAAGCCCCGGAAAACCGCGACCTCGGGATCCCTCTCACCCCAGCACCCCCACCGTCCGGAAGGTCCGGTCACCGCGATGACCCTGGCGGAAACCGCGATCGACTCCGCGAAATCGTCGTCCGACGTAAAACCGATCCTCTCCCAGTAGTCGTCCATGCCCGCGTCGACGGACAACGACACCGCCGGGTACGTCCGGCACTCCGGAAGGTAGAACTCGTCGGCACCGGGCCTGAGCACCAACAGCTCGATGCGGTCGTCGCCGTGCCACCGGGCCATCGCGCAGAGCGCGGGCCAGAATTCCCGGGTGAGGACCGCGTCGAACTCGCAGAACAGCGAATCCCCCGCGCTGCCCCGGAAAACCTGGCCGGGCAGCCTGGCGTCGAGGTCGAAGACGGACGCACTGCGGGAGCGGACATCGAGGTAGGCCTCGCGATCAACCGTGACCGCGTCTTCTCTCGCCACCGGTACCCCCCAATCTGATCTCGATATCGGCATTCCTGGATCCCGCATTGTAGTAGTCGGCCGCCCACTCCGAGGCTGCCCGCCCTCGACCGAAGGAGATCAGCCCCCCTCCGGCGCCGTCCCCCGTCAATCCCGCCGCACAGGGCGTCCTCGTCGACCACGTGAACCGCCGGGTCAGCGCACCCGTCCACGCGACTTCAACGGAATCGCAGGAAGCTCCGGGGCGGGCAGCCGGGCGCCGGCGTAGCCGTGGACCTCGCCGAAGCGGGTGCCGGTCGTCCAGTCGGCGCGGGCCTGGGCGATGTCGTCGGTGGTGCGGCCGATGAAGTTCCACCACATGACGATCTTCTCGTCGAAGGGCTCGCCGCCGAGGAGGAGGACGGCGGCGTCGGCGGCGGTGCGGAGGGGGAGGTCGGGGCGGCCGCAGCCGAGGTAGAGCATGGAGCCGGGTTCGACCGGGACGCCGTCGACGTCGACGCGGCCGGACATGGCGAGGACGGCGTACTCGAAGTCGGGGACGAGCGGGAGGCGGAGGTCCGCGCCGCCGGTGAGGGCGAGGTCGGCGCCGACCAGCGGGGTGTGGGTGGTGCCGGGTGAGGTGGCGGTGTCGAGGGTGCCGAGGATGACGGTGGCGCGCAGACCCGGGGCGGTGACCACGGGCAGGTCGGGGTGGTGCTCGAAGGCGGGGGCGAGGTGCCGGCCGGCTTCCGGGAGGGCGACCCAGAGCTGGGCGCCGTGCAGGTAGCGGGCGTGCGGGCGGGGGGACTCCTCGGAGTGCGAGATCGCCCGGCCGGAGGTCATCAGGCCCAGTTCGTACGGCCGGATGGTCTGGAGGCTGCCCAGGCTGTCGCGGTGCAGCACCTCGCCCTGGTGGAGCCAGCTGACCGTCTGGAGGCCCATGTGCGGGTGCGGCGGGACCTGCATGCCGGGCTCGTCGGCGATGTCGTCGGGGCCGTAGTGGTCGACGAAGCACCAGGCTCCGACCATCCGGCGGCCGAGGTTGGGCAGCAGGCGGCGGACCACCGTGCCGGCGCCGAGCGGGAATTGACGGGCCGTCAGCAGGTCCTTCGCCGGGCCGGTGCCGGCCTCGCGGCCGCAGCTGGTCGGGGCCGGCTTGAGGTCGAGGTTGCTCATCGCGGTACCACCACCGTACGGAGAGGGGCCGGGTGGGGTCCTCGGCTCCTCGGAGGACACCGTCACCGATCATCCGCCACGGTGCGGGGTTCCTCCACCCGGGCCCGGCCATCCGGCGGCGCCGTCACCGGCGACGGGCCGACGGACCGGCGAGGCGGCGGGCCGGTAGGCCTTGGCGAGCCGACAGCCCGCCCGGCCGCCCGGCCGCCGCCCCCGGAGTCCTCAGTGCCCGCAGGCCCACCAGGCGTCGGCCGCCGCCTTGTCGGCGAGCCCCCGCAGGTTGCGGACCGCCTCGGCCGGGTCCTCGGCCCCGTACACCGCCGAGCCGGCCACGAACACGTCCGCGCCGGCCTCCGCGCAGCGCTCGATGGTGCCGGCCGCGACGCCGCCGTCCACCTGGAGCCACAGTTCCAGGTCGTGCTTGGCGATCAGCTCCCGGGTGCGGCGGATCTTCGGCAGCATGATGTCCAGGAAGGCCTGACCGCCGAAGCCGGGCTCGACGGTCATGATCAGCACCATGTCGAGCTCGGGCAGCAGGTCCTCGTACGGCTCGATCGGAGTGCCGGGCTTGAGCGCCATCGAGGCGCGGGCGCCCTTGGCGCGGATCTCGCGGGCGAGCCGGACGGGCGCGGCGGCGGCCTCGACGTGGAAGGTGACCGAGCCGGCGCCGGCCTCGACGTACTGCGGGGCCCAGCGGTCCGGGTCCTCGATCATCAGGTGGAGGTCGAGCGGGATGTCGGTGGCGCGGGCGAGCGACTCGACCACCGGGACGCCGAGGGTCAGGTTGGGCACGAAGTGGTTGTCCATGACGTCCACGTGCAGCCAGTCGGAACCCCGGACGGCCTCGGCCTCGTCGGCGAGCCGGGCGAAGTCCGCGGACAGGATGCTGGGGTTGATCTGGGCCATGACCGACTACCTTCGTACGAGGGCTTGCGAGGGCTCGGCGCCCCCGGAGCGGGCACCTCATCCCATCATCCCGCGCCGTACCGCCGCCGACCGCACGGCGTCGCCTCCGCGTGACCGTCATCACACCCCCTCCGGGGTTACCGGGGCCTTCCCCGTGGTCATCAGCCCTTGTACGGTCCACGCACCCGCCGCGTGAACGGTCCCCACGTGAACGGTGCCCACGTGAACGGTCGACACGTGGACGGTCCGCACGACCGGGTCCGCACTCCCGCCGCGGCTCCCGCCGGGCCGTCGTCCCGACCAGCCGAGCGCCCCGGTCCGCCCGGGGCTCCGTCCGAGGAAGGTCCCTTGATGACCGATCTCGTCCACCCCGCCCGCGCGTTGTGGTGGCTCTTCGAGCCGGTGCACGCCGTCACCTACTTCCTGCCCGAGGGCCGCGCCGCCTTCGAGGAGGCCGGTCTGCGCGGCCGCCTGCACGGCTACTTCGCCACCCGCGCGGCCCCGCTCGGCGCGGTGGACGCCCCGCCGGTCACCGCCGCGTTCTTCAACTTCGCCCCGGCGATGGTCGAGCGGGCCCTGCCGGAGGTCTGGAACCACGCGAGCCCGGAGGAGGCGCTGGCCGTTCGGCTGAAGGCCTCGGCGACGATCCTGGGCCGGCTGCTGGAGCACGTGGACAAGAACCAGGTCGAGCTGGTCGCCGAGACCCTGGAGCAGGCCGCCACCCGGCTGGACTGCGCCGGCCGGGTGCTGGCCGCCGCCAACGCCGCGCTCCCCCGCCCGAGCGGCCTGTACGAGCGGCTCTGGCAGGCCGCCACCGTGATGCGCGAGCACCGCGGCGACGGCCACGTGGCCGCCCTGGTGGCGGCCGGGCTGGACGGCTGCGAGGCGCTGGTGGTCCGCTGCGCGATGGACATGCGGCGCGAGATGATCCAGCCGCTGCGCGGGTGGACGGACGCCGAGTGGGAGGCGGCCGCCGAGCGGCTGGTCGAGCGCGGCTGGCTGACCGCCGAGGGGACGGTCACCGAGCTCGGCCGGATCCGCCACCAGACCCTGGAGGCCGCCACCGACCTGGCCGCCGCCCGGGTCTGGGACGACTACCCGCGCGCCGAACTCGACCGGCTGGCCGCGGCGTTGAAGCCGATCTCGGCGCTCTGTCGCAGCGAGCTGCCGATCAACCCGATGGGGCTGCCGGACAACCAGTGACGGCCGGCCCGCCCGGTCCGCGACGCCGGGACGAGGACGCCGCCGGGGCCCGTCCACGGTCTCGGGGCGAGGACGCCGTCACGGCCCGTCCGCGTCCTCGGGACGAGAGCGGCGTCACGGCCCGTCCGCGTCCTCAGGGCGCGAGCGCGCCGGGCAGGCCGAGCACGATCGCCCGCCCGGCGTAGAACCGCCCGAACGACCGCCACGGCACGCGCGCGAAGGCCTGCGACTCCCCCGGGAACCCGGAGGGGTTGTGGACCAGCAGCGCCGTGTCCGTGGCGCCCACCGCCAGCACCAGGTGCCCGCCGCGCCGCACCGGCTCCGGCCCGTACGGCTCCCGGATCGACGGGTGCACCGAGACCATCACCAGTCGACCGCCGACCACCTCGGCCGACACCTCCTCGGGCGTCAACTCCCGGGCCCGCGCGGCCAGTCCCCAGCGCCGCTCGACGTACCCGGCGAACGGCGCGTGGATCAGCCCGCGCAGGCCGTCGCCGTCCCGCAGGTACGCGCCGGCCGCCAGGCACTCCTCCGCGAGCGCCATCGCCGCCGGGTTCACGCCCCACCAGTGCGCCAGTGCCATCCGCAGGCAGGCCACCCCGCACAGCCGCCAGGACCACCACGCGTACTCCTCCGCGGTGGCCGCGCCGGACTGCCCCCAGCGCGGGTCGGCGGACGCGTCCAGCCGCCCGTCGACGATCTCCCGCACCAGCTCCGCCGACTCCCACTGCGCGCGGTACGGCACCTCGTGCACCACCCGTACCGGCCGCGCCGGCGCCTCCGGCCGCGCGTCGCCCCGATCCACCATCCCCCGACGCTCTCACGGCCCGGCGGCCGGGCGGCTCGCGACACTCCCCGCGCGGCCGCACTCAGGCGCCGGGCCCCGCCTCGACCCGGACAGCGGACTCCCCCGCCCCGCCGGACACCGAATCCGGCTCCGGCTCCGGCTCCGGCTCCGGCTCCGGCTCCGGCTCCCGGTAGGCCAGCCGCTGCGACGCGCGCCGGCCGCGCGCCTCCACCGGCAGCGAGCCGGTGGCGCCGGCCAGGCCGAACGGCGGCATGTCGAAGTAGATCGACTCGTACCCGCCCTGCGGCACGATGTACGTCTCGTGCCAGAGTCCGACGTGCCCGCGCGCCTTGCCCTGCCGCAGCTTGCGGTTGACGATGCCCCACGCGGTGTGGTGGAAGCCGTCCGGCGCGCTCGCGTAGCCGTACAGCTTCTCCTTCGACTCCCAGTACTGGACGACGTAGTAGGTGCGCGGCGAGGCGGTCAGCAGGATGCGGCCGAGCAGGCCGCGCTCGGGGGCGCGGCGCAGCTCGTGGAGCATCCGGAACATCGAGAACATCACCGGGCCCCAGTGGTGCACGGCCCAGAACCGGTTGATCCGCATGCCGATCAGCAGCACCACGGTGTCGCCGGTGGCGGCGGCCGTGGTGTAGCCCGGCTGCGGCTTGGCGAACAAGGACATCTCTCTGCCTCCCGTGCTGCCCGTGCTGATGTAATCGGTGATTACATCAGCGCGGAATGGCTCGGTCAAGGCTCGTCGAGCGCACAATTCGGTTACGGCGACGGGCGGTTGGCGATCCCCTGGCCGAAGGTGTCGATCACCTGGCAGGCCAGCTCCTCCGCAGCCGCGGCCGGCAGGTAGCCGTCCAGGATCATCTGCGCCAGCCCGTACACCAGCGCCTGCCCGGCCAGCCCGACCAGCGCCGGGTCCCCGGGGCGCAGCAGGCCCGCCTCCTGGTCCGCGACGATCAGGTCCGTGAACGCCCGGTCGATGCCGTCCAGCCGCTCGCTCAGCGCGGGGTCCCGCGAGGCGGCGAACACCCGCGAGCGCACCAGCTCGAACCGCTGCGGATGGCGCAGCACGTACCGGACGACCCCCAGCCCGATCGCTCGCATCACCGACCTGCCGTCCGGCCCGGCGGACGCCACCTGGGCCTCCTGCCACCGCACGAAGTCCGCCAGCACCCGGTCCGCGAGCGCCGTCAACAGTGCCTGCCGGTCGGCGAAGTGACGGAACGGTGCCCCCGCCGAGACCCCGGCCCGGCGCGCCACCTCCCGCACGCTGAGCTTCTCCTGCCCCTGCTCGTCCAGCACCTCGAACGCCGCCGCCACCAGCGCCTCCGGCAGCGCCCCGTGGTGGTACGCCCCCCGGCCCCCGCCCCCGCCCCGGCCCCGCGCCTGCTCCGGCTCCGGCTCCCGTTCCTGCTCCGACCCCTGCTCCCGCTCCCTCATGCCTGCCTTGCTACCACAGCCGCGCCCCCGGCCAGGCCG
>NZ_JBHVET010000112.1:0-15620 GCF_042802135.1 Kitasatospora sp. NPDC057512 | reverse complement strand
CCTTTCGTATTTCGTACGGGCGCGCTCAGTGCTGATGGCCGTCCGGGGCGGCGGCGCCGTCCGTCGTCACGGTGAAGGCCGCCGTGCGGACGGTGTCCTGGTGCTTGAAGTCCAGGAAGAGGCGGTAGCTGCCGGTGCTCGGGGCGGTGGCGGTGAAGCCGATCTCCGGGCCCGGGGTGCCGGTGTCCGGGTGGACGTGCAGGTAGGCGAGGTCGCCGGCGCGCAGGGCGACGAGGTGGCCGTACGCGCCGAGGTAGGGCTGGAGGTCGGTGACCGGCTTGCCGTCCTTGCTGACGCTCAGGGTGAGCGCGCCGCTGCGCCCGGGCGTGAGGTCGCCGCCGAGGGTGACGGTGTAGCCGTCGACGGTGACGGTCCGTCCGGTCTCCGGCAGCGGGGCGGGCCGCAGGTCGCCCGCGGCGTGCAGGTCGGCGCCGAGGGTGAGGCCCTCGCTCGCCCCGGCCGGGGTGAAGTCCGCGAAGACCCGGTACGCCCCGGCGGCGGGGACGGCGGTCCGGGCGCTCCAGGTGCCGTCGGCGGCCAGGGTCGGGTGCAGGTGCTGGAAGGTCGACAGGTCGCGCGGGGCGACGATCAGGTGCAGGTCCTTCTCGTGCTGCTGCTGGTAGGCGGTGACGGGCTTGCCGTCCGCGCCGAGGATGCGGAAGCGCAGGTCGGTGGGGGAACCGGCGGTCACGAACGGGTTCTCGACGCTGAGCGTGTAGCCGCGTTCGGAGACCTGGAGTCCGCCGGGCAGGTGCTCGGCGCCGCCGTCCGTCGGCTCCCCGCCGTGACCTCCGTGTCCGCCGGGTCCGCCGTGACCGCCGTGCGCGGTGGTGGCGGGCTTGGGGGAGGGGCCGCTGCCGGTGGCGTGGCCGACGCCGAGGGCGAGGCCGAAGGCGGCGGCGAGTCCGGCGGTGAAGGCGGTGATGCGCAGCGGGGTGTTCATGGCGGGTTTCTCCTCGGGGTGCGGGGTGCGGGGTGCGGGGTGCGGGGCGGGCGTGGAGTGAAGAGGGGGTTCAGGTCCGCATGAGCCGGGCGATGGCCTGGGTGGCCTCGGAGACCTTGGCGTCCGCCTCGGCCCCGCCGCCCGCGATGGCGTCGTGGACGCAGTGGGCGAGGTGGGAGTCGAGCAGCTGCAGCGCGACGGACTGGAGGGCCTTGGTGGCGGCGGAGACCTGGGTGAGCGTGTCGATGCAGTAGGTGTCGGTGTCGACCATGCGCTGGAGGCCGCGGATCTGGCCCTCGACGCGGCGCAGTCGGCGCAGGAGCTGGTCCTTGTCGTTGTGGTAGCCGGCCATGGGGTCTCCTCGGGTTCCGGCGGGGGCTCGACGCGACGTGATGCGGTTCGGCGCGCCTCGGTACGGGTCGACGCGACTCGGTGTGGCTCGATGCCCATGAGTGAATACCCCATGGGGGTATCAAGTCAAGCAGTCGCCGCCCCCGAAAAATACGGGCAGGGGGTATCCCTCAGGGCTTGCGGCCGATACCCCTCGGGGGTATAAATGAACCCGGCACCGCCCGATACCCCCCATGGGTACGAGGGCCCGGCCGCCGAACGTACCGCACGACGACGTCACGAGGAGCGACGATGACTACGCAGGCACCCGCCTCAGCGGAGGTGGAACTCTCGATCGGCGGCATGACGTGCGCCTCCTGCGCGGCCCGGATCGAGAAGAAGCTCAACCGGATGGACGGGGTCACGGCCAGCGTCAACTACGCCACCGAGAAGGCGAAGGTCTCCTTCGAGGGCGGGGTCGAGGTCGCCGACCTGATCGCCACTGTCGAGGCCACCGGCTACACCGCCGCGCTGCCCAAGCCCCCGGCGGCGGAAGGGGGTTCGGGCGCCGGGCAGGCCGAGCCGGCCGACGAACTGGCCCCGCTGCGCCAGCGGTTGTTCACCGCCGTGGCGCTCGCGGTGCCGGTGATCGCGATGGCGATGGTGCCGGCCCTCCAGTTCGACAACTGGCAGTGGCTGTCGCTGACCCTCGCCGCGCCGGTCGTCACCTACGCCGCCTGGCCGTTCCACCGGGCCGCGTTCACCAACGCCCGGCACGGCGCCGCGACCATGGACACCCTGGTCTCGCTCGGTACCACCGCCGCGTTCCTCTGGTCGCTGTGGGCGCTGTTCTTCGGCGACGCCGGGATGCCGGGCATGCGGCACGGCTTCGAGTTCACCATCGCCCGCGGCGACGGCTCGTCCAACATCTACCTGGAGGCGGCGGCCGGGGTCACCGCCTTCATCCTGGCCGGCCGCTACTTCGAGGCGCGCTCCAAGCGCACCGCCGGGGCCGCGCTCAAGGCGCTGCTGGAACTGGGCGCCAAGGACGTGACGGTGCTGCGCGGCGGGGCCGAGGTGCGCATCCCGATCGCCGACCTCGCCGTGGGCGACCGCTTCGTGGTCCGGCCGGGCGAGAAGATCGCCACCGACGGCACCGTGGTCGAGGGCGCCTCGGCGGTGGACGCCTCGATGCTGACCGGCGAGTCCGTCCCGGTCGAGGTCGGGGTCGGCGACAGTGTCACCGGCGCCACCGTCAACGCGGGCGGCCGACTGGTGGTCGAGGCCACCCGGGTCGGTGCCGACACCCAGCTGTCCCGGATGGCCCGGCTGGTCGAGGAGGCGCAGAACGGCAAGGCCGCCGCCCAGCGCCTCGCGGACCGGATCTCCGCGGTCTTCGTCCCGATCGTGATCACCCTCGCGGTGGCCACCCTCGGCTACTGGCTGGGCACCGGCGAGGGCTGGACCGCCGCCTTCACCGCCGCCGTCGCCGTACTGATCATCGCCTGCCCGTGCGCCCTCGGCCTGGCCACCCCGACCGCCCTGCTGGTCGGCACCGGCCGCGGCGCCCAACTGGGCGTCCTGATCAAGGGCCCGGAGGTCCTCGAGTCCACCCGCAGGGTCGACATCATCGTCCTGGACAAGACCGGCACCGTCACCACCGGCCAGATGACCCTGCTCGCCGTGCACGCCGCCGAGGGCGTGGACCGGGCCGAGGTGCTGCGCCTGGCCGGCGCCCTGGAGCACGCCTCCGAGCACCCGATCGCCCGGGCCGTCGCCACCGCCGCCGCCAAGGCCGGCGAACTGCCCGCCGTCGAGGGCTTCGAGAACGTCCCGGGCCTGGGCGTCCAAGGCGTGGTGGACGGCCACGCCGTGGTGGCCGGCCGGGAGGCCCTGCTGAACGAGTGGTCGCAGCACCTGTCCGAGGCGCTGGCCGAGGCCAAGCGCACCGCCGAGGCGGCCGGCCGCACCGCGATCGCGGTCGGCTGGGACGGCGAGGCCCGCGCCGTGCTGGAGGTCGCCGACGCGGTCAAGCCGACCAGCGCCGAGGCCATCGGCAGGCTGCGCGCGCTCGGTCTGACCCCGGTGCTGCTCACCGGCGACAACCGGCTGGTCGCCGAGGCCGTGGCGGCCGAGGTCGGCATCGGGCCGGAGCACGTGATCGCCGAGGTCATGCCGCAGGACAAGGTCGACACCGTCAAGCGGCTGCAGGCCGAGGGCAAGGTCGTCGCGATGGTCGGCGACGGCGTCAACGACGCGGCCGCGCTCGCCCAGGCCGACCTGGGCCTCGCCATGGGCACCGGTACGGACGCCGCCATCGAGGCCGGCGACCTCACCCTGGTCCGCGGCGACCTGCTGGCCGCCGCCGACGCCATCCGGCTCTCCCGCAAGACCCTGGCCACCATCAAGGGCAACCTGTTCTGGGCCTTCGGCTACAATGTCGCCGCCCTGCCGCTGGCCGCGGCGGGGATGCTCAACCCGATGATCGCGGGGGCCGCGATGGCCTTCTCCTCGGTCTTCGTGGTCGGCAACAGCCTCCGGCTGCGCCGCTTCCGCTGAGCCCCCCGGGAGGGCCGCTCCGCACCGCCGGGCCGAGGCCCCGGAACCCCACCAAGGTTCCGGGGCCTCCGCGCGCGCCCGCCGCCGGAGACCCTGGCCGACCAGCGCGGATCGCCCGCGACTAGAGTCCGACGCATGGACGAAGACACCGCGCTCTGGCACCGGATCGCCGACCTCCTGCCGGCCGACGCCGCCCGGGGAGTCAAGGACTGCTGGGCGATCGGCGAGCAGGAGAGCGGGCTCGGTCTGCTGGTCGAGGGCCTGCTCGCCCGCCAGATCCCGATCGGCGGCACGGACCGGGCGCGGATCTCCGTGCTCACCGAGGAGTGGGGGGAGCGCGAGCGGCTCGCCCCCGGCCTCCTGCGCTGCCCGGGCGACGGCGCGCCCGCCCCGGTACGGCTGCTGGACGGCGAGCGCGACGAGGCCGAGGTGGTGACGGGCTGGAGCGAACCGGAGCTGGCCGACCTGGTCCTCGTACCGTGGATCGGCTGCACCCGCTGCGGCCGGACCCTGCTGCGCGCCCACACCTGGGAGCCCTGGGACGACTTCTCGTACCACGCCGAGCGCTACGTGATCAGCACGCCGGACGGCCGCCGGGCGGAACGGATCCTCCCGCACGGCGCCGCCGGAGCGGCCTTCGCCGAGCTCCTCCAGGGCTGCCCGGAAGCGAGCTGACGCTAACCCTCCTCCGGTAGCTCCACCGCCTGCCAGCGGTACGCCGCGTCCTCCTGCCACACCTGCAACTCGCCCTCCACCACCGCCGCCAGGCACAGCCGCCAGTCGTCGCCGACGGCCAGCGCGACCCGGGTGGCCGGGCGCAGCGTGGGCCGCCACCACCGCGGTCGGCGGGAGGCGCCGCCGGCCGGCAGCCGCAGCCGTACGCCGCCGGCCCCGGCCAGTGCGACGGTCGGGCCGCCGCGGTGGCCCACCATGGCGAGGCCGAGCGAGGGCTCGCCGTCGCCGATCTCCGTTCCCGCCTCCGTTCCCGATCCGGCTGCCCCCGCGCCCGCGCCCAGCGTGTGCAGCTGGACGGAGCCGTCCGCCCGCAGCACGGCGGCCTGGGGCCCGGCGGAGGTGCGGGCCAGCGCCCCGGCGCGAAGCGGGCCGGGCGGGCCCACCGGGACGGCCGGTCGGGCAGCGCCGGGCCGCCAGCTCAGCAGCCGTTCGCGGTGCTCGACCAGCAGCAGCCAGCCGCCGGGCCGCTCCTCCTCGGCGGCGAGCACCCGGTCGGCCGGGCAGCCGGGGTGCTCCTGGCCGGTGAGGGTGCGGCCGGGTGCCCAGCGGTACGAGCGCAGCGCGCCGCCGACGGCCGTCCACACCGTCATCTCCCCGGCCGAACCGACCGCGCCCGCCAGGCCGTTGACCCCGCGCGCCGCCTCCCACCAGCCCGCGCCCGTACCGACCCACAGGGTGCCGCCGCGGTCCTCGGCGCAGACCACCAGCTCGCCCGGGTGTCCGGCCCAGCCGGCCGTCAACTCCCGTACGGCGGAGGGCCCCTGGCCTGCCGGAAGCGCGCGGCCGGGGCGGCCGGGCCCGGCCAGCGCGGTACCGTCGGCGCCGCCGGTGACCACCAGTGGCCGCCCGGCCGGGTCGGGCAGCACGGCCAGGCCCGCGGTGCGGGCCACCGGCCGGTGGGCGCGCAGCAGTTCACGACCCCGGGCGGCCCATGGGCCGAGCGGGGCGGGGCGGCGCTCCGGGTCCCGGGCCAGCGGTTCGCAGGCCCAGCGCGTCAGCTCCTCGCCGTAGCCCGCCGCCAGCAGTTCGGCGCGGGCCTGCTCGGCGGCCAGCCGGTGGTCCAGGCGGCCGTGGTCGGGCAGCAGCAGGGTGCGGGCGAGGGTGCCGACCGCGAACAGGTCCTTGGCGGTGGTCGGGAAGCCGCCGACCTGCTCGGCCTCCGGCGGGACGTGCCCGGGGGTGAACACCGCGACGGTCAGGGTGTGGTCCAGCGGGGCGAGGAAGGTCAGGTCGATCAGCTTGACCTGCCCCTGGCCGTCCACCAGGACGTTGGCGGGGGAGATGTCGCGGTGCACCCAGCGCTTGCGGTGCAGCTCGTCGACGATCCGGCAGAGCCGGGTCAGCACCTCGGCCACCGCCGGCGGGCCGCCGCGCTGGCCGCGCGCCCAGGTGTGCAGCGGCACGCCCTCGACCCAGGGCGAGATCTGGTAGCCCAGCAGCGCACCGCCGGGCGGGGTGCCGGGCCGGTGCGGGGAGGGGCCGAGCAGGAAGCTGGGCACGACCAGGTCGGTGACGCCCAGCCGGTGCGCGTTGTGCGAGACGTCGTCCCAGCGGCCGAGCCAGCGCCGCACCTCGCCCGGGTCGCGCTCCAGCATGATCTTCGCGGCGACCAGTTCCTTGCGCCCGTTGTGCCCGGTGCGGACCGCCCGCCACACCTCGGCCTCGCCGCCCCGGTGGTGGAACTCCAGGAGCTCGTACTGCTCGGGGTCGAACTCCGGCCCGAACCGGAGCCCGGGCACCCAACGCGACTCCGACACTCGACCCCCGACGGTTGACCGCTGTTGACGCGCCGGTCCGGATACCGCCGACGCGCTGCTGCCTGTGCTGCCGTTCCGCTCCCGACGAGCTGCTGCTGTGCTGCTGTCGTACGGCTGCCGCGCTGCCCAGGATAGTGCGCTTTCCTGTTCGGCTGTCCGATCGAGGGCCTATTCTGATGGCGCCCGAGCAACATCACGACACGACGTCAACTCATGATCGCCAGAAGTCAGTTGGTCATGGGATGGATGGTGTCCGAACCCAGGGGGACGGTGCATGGCGCTGTTAGCGGTGCTGCTGGTCGTGGTGGCACTGGCCGGTGCGGCCGCCGTCGTGCTGGCCCGCCGCAGACGGGCCCTGGACGCCGCGGCGGTGGCGAGGGAACTGGCCGCCGCCGCCGAACGGCTCGCCGCCGGCCGGGACGCCCAGGCCCGCCGCCGCTACGCCCGGCTGGCCCGCCGACTCGCCGACGCGCCCGGGGAGTTGGGCCCGCAGCGCGGCCTCGCCCTGCTCGGCCAGGCCGAGGCCACCGTCCCCACCGGCGACCAGCAGGCCACCCTCGCCCTGCACCGCGAGGCCTACCCGCTGCTCGCCGACCCGGCCCGGCAGCTGCCCCGGTGGAGCCTGCGCCTGCTCGCCGAGGAACGGATGCTCGACCCCGACGGCGACCTCGGCCCGCTGTTCGCCCTCCTCCAGGCCACCGCCGCCGGCGCCGAGCCCGGCCCGGAGGCCGAGACCGTCGCCCGCACCGTCGACCACCTCCAGCACCGCTGCCGCGACGGCGCCCCCGAGCAGCGCGAGGACACCACCGCCCGCGCCCTCGCGGCCCTGCCCGGCCGGGACTGGCCGGTGCTCGCCCGGGCCGCCCTGCTGCGCGCCACCGACCGGGCCGCCGAGGCCGAGGCCCTGCTCGCCGCCGCGGCCCCCTCCGGCAGCGCCGAACTCTGGTTCCGCTGGGGCGCCCAGCTCTACACCCTGCACCGCGACGAACCCGCCGTCGCCGCCTTCGACGAGGCGCTGCGCCGCGGCCCCGGCGAACCCTCCCCGTGGGGGCGCGGCCCGGCCCTGCGCACCGACGGCCTGCTCTTCCGCGGGCTGGCCCGCCAGCGCCTCGGCGCCACCGAGGCGGCCTGGGCCGACCTCGCGGGCGCCGCCGGCGAGAGCCCGACCGACCCCCGCCCCCGCTACGCCCTCGGGCGGCTCGCCCTGCTGCTCGGCGCCGACGAGCAGGCCCGGGAGCAGTTCACCGCCGCCCTGACCGTCCGGCCCGACTACGCCCCGGCCCGGTTCGGCCTCGCCCTCGTGCACGAGCGCGCCGAACGCCCCGCCGAGGCCGCCGCCGACTACCGGGCCGGCCTCGACACGGCCCCCGACTGGCGCCCCGCCCGGGTCCGGCTCGGCGCCGCCCTGCTCGCCGCCGGGCGGGCCGAGGAGGCCGAGCCGGCCCTGCGCACCGAGGCCGACAGAGCGGCCGACGCCGACGCCGGAGCCGGGGCCGGGGCAGGCGCCCGGGGCGGCACCGAACCGGGCACCCGCTGGACCGCCGTCGCCGCCTTCCACCACGGCCTCGCCCTCGCCCGCACCGGCGACCCGGCCGGCGCCCTCGCCCGCTGGGAGGCGCTGGACGACGAGGACCTGCGCCCCCGCCGGGCCCTGGCCCGCGACCGGCTCGCCCGCACCCGGCTGGACACCGACCCGGCGGCCGCCCGCGAACTCTGGCAGCAGGCCACCGCCGAGCACCCGGCCGCCCCCGGCTACCGGGCCGCGCTGCGCGAAGCCGCCCTGCGCGAGGCCGCCCACCTGCTGGTCACCGGCCGCGACCACGCCGAACCGCGCCGCCGCGCCGCCGCCGCGCTCGCCCTCGCCGACACCCTGCCCGGCGCCCTCACCCACCGGCAGGCCCGGCTGCGCGCCGCCCTCGCCCTCGCCGAGGGCACCCCGGAGCCGGTCGCCGCCCTGCTCGACGCCGGCCACGGCCTGCGCGACCGCTACCACCTGGCCGCCGTCGCCCTGCTGGCCGGCCGTCCGGCCCGGACGATCGCCCTCCTCGGCCCGCCCGACCCGGCCGGCGACCCGGCCACCGCCAGGCTGCGCGCCCTGCTCGCCGAACGGGCCGGCAACTGGACCGCCGCCCTGGACTGGTACCGGCACTTCCTGACCTCCGAGACGGCCGCGGCGGCGCCGGCCGGCGACTGCGCGCTCTGCGACCGCCCCGCCACCGGCACCTGCGGCGGCTGCGGCCGCGAGGCCTGCCCCGACCACCAGCACGCCCCCGAGGCCGCCGCCTCGCCGCGCTGCGTGCGCTGCTCCGCCCCCGCGCTGCGCGCCGTCCTCGACTGCGCCCGCCGGGCCGGCACCCCCGAGCAGGCCGAACCGGTGCTCGCCCGCTGGGCCGAGGCGCTCGGCGACGGCGCCGCCGCCGCGCCCGTCCGGACCGACCTCGCCCTGCTGCGCGCCGAACTCGGCCGCCTGGACGAGGCCCTGGCCGGGCTGCCCGCGGCGGCCGGGGCGGCCCGCGCGGCCATCCTGGTCCGCCGGGCCGGCGCCGCCCTCGCCGCCGGTCGGCTCGGCCAGGCCGCCGTCGACCTGCGCCAGGCGCTCCAGCCGGTCCCCGGCGACGGGGTGCCGGGGCGCGAGGTGCCGGGCCGTGAGCGGGCGGCCGGCGCGCTCGTCCTGCTCGCCGAGCACGAGGCGCACCAGGCCGTCCTCGACGGCCGTCACCGTGAGGCCTGGGAGGCCTACCGCGAGCTGCTGCTCACGGACCCGGCCCACCCCCGGCTGCTGCACGCGCTCGGCCTGGCCGGCTACCGGCTCGCCTTCGCTACCGCCGCCTCCTCTACCGGCGACGGTTCCGACACCCCCGACACCCTCGACGCCCCCGACACCTCCGACGCCCCCGGCCAGGAGGTCTGGGCCTGGACGCTCGGCAGCCTGGTCGCCGCCCTGCACCAGCCCCAGCTGTGGGCCGAGTCCGCCCGGACCACCGGCCGCACCGCCGAGCCCCAGCGGCTGGCCGCCGCCCGTACCGGACTGCTCGACCGCCTCCGCGACGACCTGCGCGCCCTCGACCGGGCCGCCGGGCGCAGCGGGGACGAGGTCACCGCCTGGACGCTGCGCCTCGGCCTGGAGACGCACTGCGCGGACGCGTTCGCCCAGGAGGACGTCCGGATCACCCTGCCCGGCCGCCCGGCCCGCCGCCTCGCGCTCGGCCCGGCCCTCGACCGGCTGCTGCGCGCCGAGCCCGGAGCGGGCGGCTGGGCCGAGGCCTTCGAGCAGGCGGTCCGGCCCTGGCGGCAGCGCTCGGCCGGCCCCGACGTGCCCGCTCCCACCCGGGCCCTCGGCCTGTTCGGCGAACTCGGCGCGCAGCGCTACCTACAGCTCCAGGGCCGGCAGGCCGCCGCCGTCGCCGCCCTGGACGCGGTGCCCGAGCAGCGGCGCGGCGAGGACTGGCAGCAGCTGCTCGGTGAGTCCCTGGTCAGCCAGGCCCGCGAGCACCACCGCAACCAGGACTGGCGCGAGGCCCTGGACAGCCTCTCCCGCGCCCGGGCCGTCCCCGGCGCCCGGCTGCCCGCCGACGCCGCCGCGATCGCCGCCGAGTCCGGGGTCCGGGCCGCCCGCGCGCTGCTCAAGAACAGCCTGGACGACCAGGCCGGAGCCGCCGAACTCCTGGAGAAGGCCCTGGCATTGGCCCCCGACGACCCCGAGGTGCGGGGCGACCTCGGCGCCACCTACGCCCAGTGGGCACGCAAGATCAACAACGAGGACAAGGACTACTCCCGCGCCCTCGGGCTGCTGGAGAAGAGCCTGGAGCTGGTCCCCGGGGACCCGACCGCCCGGCACTTCCTGGAGGCCGCCCTCGGCAACCGGGCCGGCCAGCTCAGCCACCCCGACGCCACCGACGCGGAACTGGAGGAGGCCGCCGACGCCTGGCGGGCGCTCATCGAACTCAACCCCGACCCGGACCACCGGATCGGCCTGATCTTCGTGCTGCGCCAGCTCGCCCGCTCGGCGGCCTTCGCCGACGACCGCCGGCGCGCCGTCGCATGGATGGCCGAGGCGCTGCGCGCCGACCCGGAGTGGGAGGGCGGGGTCGAGCACGAGGCCCCGCGCCGGGTCTCGGTGCTGCTCGCCAACCACGTGGTGGACGCCATGCAGGACCAGCCGTTCACCGAGCAGGCCGCGATGCTCCAGAAGGCCAGGTCCTACGACGACTCGACCGACATCCGCCGCCTGATGGTCAGCCTCTGGCGGGGCAAGGCCATCGGCCACTACGAGGGCCGCCGCTACCGCGCGGCGATCAAGCTGCTGGAGGAGGCGCTCGAACTGTCCGGCACCCCGGAGGACACCGACAAGCTGCGCCGCGAACTCGGCATCGTCTACGGCTCGTTCGCCGTCCAACAGGCCAACGCCCGGAAGCTGCGCGAGGCCCGGGAGCTGGCCCGCACGGCCGTCGAGTACAGCCCGGACGACATCGAGCTGCACGCCATGCAGATGCGGATCAACTCGCTCTACTGACGGCAACCGCACGGCAGTTGGAAGCGTCCTGGACCGTACGCCACGGACCGGACGTCGCAGACCGTACGCCACGGACCGGACGTCGCAGGCCGAGCCGTCACCCGAAGCACCACCGCCACCGCCACCGTGAGGAGAGAGACCGCCCGCCATGCCACTGCACGAACCGTCGCCGTACGAGGTCCTGGGCATCCCGCTCACGGCCGGCGTGCGCGAGATCAACCTCGCCGTCGGACCGGCGATGCGGGCCGGCCGGTACACCCGGCAGCAGATCCAGGAGGCCGCCGCGCTGCTGCGCAACCCGGACCGGCGCCTGGAGGCGGACCTCCAGCGGCCCCTCCCGCCGGAGCCCGTCGACCAAGCCGCCGAGCTGCTCGCCCCCGCGCTCGCCGAGCCGCTGCTGGTGATCGAGCGCCCGCCGCTGCCGCCCGCCGCCCTGCCCGCCCTCCACCGGGCCGAACTGGCCGCCGACTTCGCCGAGCCCGCCCCCGGCGGCGCCGACCCCGAACCGCCCGTCCCCGCCCGCTACGCGGCGGACCTGTCCGTGCTGCCGCAGATCGAGGTCCCGGAATGACCGACGCATCCACCGACGTGCCCACCGCCGCGCCCGCCGAAGCCCTGGTTGCCGGCCACCGGCCGTTGGAGATCCCCCCCGGCGTCGAGGAGGTCGACCTGGAGCAGGCGTTCGGCCGGCTGCTCTTCCGGGCGTCCCTGCTGGGGAGCAAGCTGACCGAGCAGAAGCAGGAGGCCCTGGCCGAGCAGCGCGAACTGCTGGGCATCCTGGTCGAGGTGGACGACGCGCTCGCCGCCCTCGGCCTGGACCGCGAGCTGGTGGCGCTCGGGCGCGGCGCCGGTCTGGAGGCCACCCGGCGCCGGCTGCTCGGCCGGCTCGCCAAGGCCAGGGTGCGGCCGATGCGGCTGGACGGCATGACGGCCGACCCGGACCTGACCGAGATCGTGGGCACCGAGGCCCGGTCCGGGGTGGCGCCGGAGACGGTGGTGCGGACGGTGGTGACCGGGTTCTTCTGGGGGGACGAGGTGCTGCGCCGGGCCCAGGTGGTGGTCGCCGCACCGGAGCCGGAGCCGGAGCCGGAGCTGGAGCCGGAGCCGGAGCTGGAACCGGAACCGGAGTCGCCCCCGGACCCGTACTCGGAGCAGGTCGAGCCGGAGGCGCCCGAGCCCGTCGAAGCCCTCGAAGTTCTCGACACCACGGAAGCCGCCGGAGCCACCGAAGCCGCCGAAGCCGTCGAGCCCGAGGCGCCCGTCGAGCCCGGGGCGGCCGACGCACCCGAGGCGCACGACGCACCCGAAGCCGCCGCGCCGGTCACCCGCGCTCAGCCCAAGGCGGCCCCGCCCCGGGCCCGCCGCCGGGCCAAGGCCGTGGCCGAGCAGGCCGTGCAGGTGAAGCAGGCCAAGCAGGCCCACCAGGCCCAGCAGGCGAAGCGCAAGAAGTAGCCAGGACCACGAGGGGCAAGAGGGGAACGACATGTACCGCACACTCGGCATCGACCTGGGCACCACCAACTCCGTGGTCGCCCACCTGCGCCGGGGCGAGCCGGAGATCATCTTCAACCGGCAGAACCAGGAGGCGACGCCCTCCGTGGTCGGCAGCGGCCGCAAGGGCGAGCTGCTGGTGGGTTCCACCGCGCGCAGCCGGATCGCCGTCGACGGCGCCAACGTGATCCGCTCGGTCAAGCGCTTCATGGGCCGCAAGTTCAAGGACCCGCAGGTCCAGGCGGCCCTGAAGGAGGTGGACTACAAGGTCACCGCGGGCACCGACGGCGACGTCAACGTCTGGTTCAACGGCCGCTCGTACACCCCGATCGAGATCTCCGCGATCATCCTGCACCGCCTCAAGGAGGACGCCGAGCAGCGCTTCGGCGAGCCCTTCCACCGGGCCGTCATCACCGTCCCCGCGTACTTCGGCGAGCGGCAGGTCGCGGCCACCCAGGAGGCGGGCCGGATGGCCGGCCTGCACGTGCTGCGGATCATCAACGAGCCGACCGCCGCCGCCCTCGCCTACGGCATCACCTCCGAGGCGGGCGACGAGGGGAAGACCGTCCTGGTCTACGACCTCGGCGGCGGCACCTTCGACATCTCCATCCTGCTGCTGGTGCCCGGCTCGGTCTCGGTGCTCGGCATCGAGGGCGACAACCTGCTCGGCGGCGACGACTTCGACCGGGGGATCACCACCGCGCTGCTGGAGGACATCCGCGAGGAGTACGGCGCGGAGTACCAGCCCGACCTGCGCGACCGTCCGAAGATCGCCGCCACCGCCGAGACCATCAAGATCGAGCTCTCCCACCAGGAGTCCTCCGAGGTCATCCTGCCGGGCCTGGGCGCCGGACAGCTGGTGCTGGAGACGGAGTTCGAGCGCGCCCGCTTCGAGGAGCTGATCGAGGCCCGGATCGAGCGCACCATCGAGCTGACCCACAAGGCCATCATGCAGGCCAACCTGACCGTCGGGGACATCGACGAGGTGGTGCTGGTCGGCGGCTCGACCGCGATCCCGCTGGTCGCCCGCCGGCTCGGCGAGGTCTTCGGCCCCCGGCGGATCCGGCGGGGCGTCAACCCGATGCAGTGCGTGGCGCTCGGCGCGGCCGTGCAGTCCGCGCTGGTCGGCGAGGTGGAGTGCCCCGAGTGCCGGGCCCCCGGCGACCTGTCCGCCTCCAACTGCGCCAACTGCGCCGCCGGCCTGCTCGGCGGCGACCGGGTCTCCTGCCCGACCTGCCACCTCCCGGTCGACGCCGGGGCGGCCGCCTGCCCCAAGTGCGAGCAGGCGCTGGACGGTTCGGGCGGCGGCGCGGTCCCGCGACAGGCCACCAGGGCCACCGCGGTGGTGCACGGCGGCAACTGCCCGCGCTGCGGCACCCCGGCCGCCCCCGGCGTCACCGCCTGCGAGCTGTGCGGCGAGCCGCTCAACTCGGCCGCCCCCGGCCACACCAGGGTGGCCACCACCGCCGCCGAGGACGTCGGTCTGCGCTGCGCCTCCTGCGGCGTGGTGAACCCGCCGGGCTGTGAGGTCTGCCCGGGGTGCGGCGAGCTGGCGCAGGTCACCAACCCGTTCGACATCACGCCGAAGAACCTCGGCATCGAGCTGAACGACGGCCGGCTCGCCGTCATCATCCCCAAGAACACCAGCTACCCGACGAGTTCGCCGGTCAGCCGGGAGTTCGTGGTCTCCGGCAGCGGCCGGCAGCGGCTGGAGGTCGCGGTCTACGAGGGCGAGCACGAGATCGCCCAGCAGAACGAGCTGATCGGCCACCTCACCCTGCGGCTGCCCGAGGGCCTGGGCGGCCGCACCCCGGTGGAGGTCGCCTTCGGCCTCGACCGGGACCGCACCATCACGCTGTCGGTGCGGATCCAGGGCGGCGCCGAGAAGACCGTCAAGCTGGAGCGGGTCACCCTCGACCCCGAGCTGAAGGTGCAGGTGGAGGAGCAGCAGCGGCAGATCGAGTCCTTCACCGACCGCTGGGGCGGCGAGCTGACCGAGGCCGAGATGCGCGAGGCGCAGCGGCTGATGGACACCCTGGACGACCTGGCGGCCGGGCAGACCCGCGGCCAGTCGGTGGACGCGGCGCTGGAGCGGGCCCAGCAGCAGCTCAAGGCCCAGCGCTGGGTGCGCGGCTCCGAGGCGTACCTGAGCCTGTTCATCCACTACTGCGAGAAGCTCCTCGACCCGAGCGACCTGGACCGGCTGCGGTCGGTGGCCGCCGAGCTGCGGCTGCGCCGGGAGGCCGCCGACTGGGACGGCGCGGTGCGCTCGGCCCGCAAGGCGGACGAGCTGTGCGACTCGCTCGGGCACACCATGCGGATGCTGACCATGTGCAACGTCTACGTGACCCAGAACATGGTCTCGCCCGCCCTGGCCCAGCTGATCATGGCCGAGCTGCGCGGGCTGGACGAGGCCGTGGAGGCGCCCAACATGGCGGACGTGAACACCCACATGTCGAACCTGCTGGCCCTGTACGCGCAGGCGCAGCGGGAGCTGGGCAGCGAGCCGGCCCAGGAGTCGCTCGGCCCGGTCCGGCCGGAGGAGGCGGGGCCGCGATGAGCGCCGCGGAATCCGCGCCTGCCGCGCCTGCCGTGTCCACCGTGTCCACCGTGGACGCCGTGGGCACCGGGCTCCCCGGCCCCGCCCTCCCCGGGCCCGCCGCGGGTGCCGTGGCAGCCCCGGAGGCCCCGCCGGTGCCGTGCCCGCTGTGCACGGTGCCGGCGGACCCGGTGACCCTGCGCTGCCCGTCCTGCCGGGAGGACCTGTCCGTGCTGTTCCGGCTGCGTTACGCCGGACGGATCGACTACAACCGGGCGCTGGAGGCCCTGGCGGCCGGGGAGGGGCTGCTCGCCCTCGGGCTGCTGCACCGCGCGCTGGCGGCCGAACCCGGGCTGCGTCCGGCCCGGGAGCTGCTGGAATCACTGAGTGTCGCCGGGTCGGAGGCGGCGGCGCCGGTGGGTCGGGAGGGCGACACGCCCTAGACGGGCGAATCCGGCGTGCGGAGGGGCGCATCCCTTGTGATCGTGGGCGAGGTGTGATCGTCACACTTCGACCCGCTCTGCTCACAAGGAGTGACGCAATGCGTATGCGTACCACCTTCGCCGCCACCGCCCTCGCCGCGGTGACGGTCCTCGCCGGGGCCGGCACCGCGTCCGCCGGCGACGCCACCGCCAACGGGGCCGCCATCGGTTCGCCCGGCATCCTGTCCGGCAACGTGATCCAGGTCCCGATCAACCTGGAGGCCAACGTCTGCGGGAACTCGATCGACATCATCGGGCTCCTCCACCCGGC
>NZ_JBHVET010000111.1:0-15713 GCF_042802135.1 Kitasatospora sp. NPDC057512 | reverse complement strand
GATCGGGCGGGGGCCTCCGGTGTGGCGGGTGGGATCAGAAGCGGCGGGTGACCAGGGCCCGCTTCACTTCCTGGATCGCCTTGGTGACCTCGATGCCGCGCGGGCAGGCCTCCGAGCAGTTGAAGGTGGTGCGGCAGCGCCACACGCCCTCACGGTCGTTGAGGATCTCCAGGCGCTGCTCGGCACCCTCGTCGCGCGAGTCGAAGATGAAGCGGTGCGCGTTGACGATGGCGGCCGGGCCGAAGTACTGGCCGTCGTTCCAGAACACCGGGCAGGACGACGTGCACGCGGCGCACAGGATGCACTTGGTGGTGTCGTCGAAGCGCTCGCGGTCCTCGGCGGACTGCAGGCGCTCGCGGGTCGGCTCGTTCCCCTTGGTGATGAGGAACGGCATGACGTCCTTGTACGCCTGGAAGAACGGGTCCATGTCCACGACCAGGTCCTTGAGGACCGTGAGGCCCTTGATGGCCTCGATCGTGATCGGCTTCTCCGGGTTGACGTCCTTGATCAGGGTCTTGCACGCCAGCCGGTTGCGGCCGTTGATCCGCATGGCGTCGGAGCCGCAGATGCCGTGGGCGCAGGAACGGCGGTAGGTGAGGGTGCCGTCCTGCTCCCACTTGATCTTGTTGAGCGCGTCGAGGATGCGCTCCTTCGGGTCCATCGTCAGCTGGTAGTCGACCCACACCGGGTCCGGGTGCTCCTCCGGGTTGAACCGGCGGATCCGGAAGGTGACGGTGATCGGCTGGACGGCACCGGCTTCGACCGCGTCCAGAGCGGCCGAGTGCTTCTCCACGGTCGGAGTGCTCATCAGTACTTACGCTCCATCGGCTGGTAGCGGGTCGTGACGACCGGCTTGTAGTCGAGGCGGATGGAGGTGCTGCCGTCGGCGGCGACCTCCTGGTACGCCATGGTGTGCTGCATGAACTTCACGTCGTCACGGGTCGGGAAGTCCTCGCGGTAGTGGCCGCCGCGGGACTCCTCGCGGGCCAGCGCGGAGACGGCCAGCACCTCGGCCAGGTCGAGCAGGTTGCCCAGCTCGACGGCCTCCAGGAGGTCCGTGTTGTAACGGAAGCCCTTGTCCTGGATGGAGACGTTCTTGTAGCGCTCCTTCAGCGCGGCGATGTCCTCGACCGCCTGCTTCAGGGTGGCGCCGGTGCGGTACACCATGGCGTTGGTGTCCATGGTCTCCTGCAGCTCCTTGCGGATCTGCCCCACGGACTCGGTGCCGGTGCCCTCGCGCAGGCCGTCGACCAGGGCCTGGACCTTCTCGGCCGGGTTCTCGGGCAGCTCGACGAAGCCGTTCGCGTTGGCGTAGTCGGCGGCGGCGATGCCCGCGCGACGGCCGAACACGTTGATGTCCAGCAGCGAGTTGGTGCCCAGGCGGTTGGCGCCGTGCACGGACACGCAGGCGACCTCGCCGGCCGCGTACAGGCCCGGGACGATGTCGGTGTTGTTGCGCAGGACCTCACCCTCGACGTTGGTCGGGATGCCGCCCATGGCGTAGTGCGCGGTGGGCTGGATCGGGATCGGGTCCGTGTAGGGCTCGATGCCGAGGTAGGTGCGCGCGAACTCGGTGATGTCCGGCAGCTTGGCGTCCAGCTGCTCCGGCGGCAGGTGGGTCAGGTCCAGGTAGACGTGGTCGCCCTCCGGACCGCAGCCGCGGCCTTCGCGGATCTCGGTGTAGATCGCGCGGGAGCAGACGTCACGGGACGCGAGGTCCTTCATGACGGGGGCGTAGCGCTCCATGAAGCGCTCGCCGTCCTTGTTGCGCAGGATGCCGCCCTCGCCGCGGGCGCCCTCGGTGAGCAGGATGCCCATGCGCCAGATGCCCGTCGGGTGGAACTGGAAGAACTCCATGTCCTCCAGCGGCAGGCCGCGGCGGTAGACCAGGGCCTGGCCGTCGCCGGTGAGGGTGTGGGCGTTGGAGGAGACCTTGAAGAACTTGCCGGTGCCGCCGGAGGCGAACACGACCGACTTGGCCTGGAAGACGTGGATCTCGCCGGTGGCCAGCTCGTACGCGACGACGCCGGCCGTCTTGCCCTCGTTGATCAGCAGGTCGAGGACGTAGTACTCGTTGAAGAACTCGACGCCGTGCTTGACGCAGTTCTGGAACAGCGTCTGGAGGATCATGTGGCCGGTGCGGTCGGCCGCGTAGCACGAGCGGCGGACCGGGGCCTCGCCGTGGTTGCGGGAGTGACCGCCGAAGCGGCGCTGGTCGATCCGGCCCTGCTCGGTGCGGGAGAAGGGCAGACCCATCTTCTCCAGGTCGAGGACGGCGTCGATGGCCTCCTTGCACATGATCTCGGCGGCGTCCTGGTCGACCAGGTAGTCACCACCCTTGACCGTGTCGAAGGTGTGCCACTCCCAGTTGTCCTCCTCGACGTTGGCCAGGGCGGCGCACATGCCGCCCTGGGCCGCGCCGGTGTGGGACCGGGTCGGGTAGAGCTTGGTCAGGACGGCGGTGCGGCTGCGCTGCGTCGACTCGATGGCCGCGCGCATGCCGGCGCCGCCGGCGCCGACGATGACGGTGTCGTACTGGTGAATCTGCATGGGGGGTTAACTCGCCTCTGGCCTCTGCCGATGGTCGATGGTGCTCGCGGCTCAGATGTTGGGGTCGAAGGTGAAGATCACCAGGGTGCCGAGCAGCACGGTGAAGACCGTGGCGGTACCCATGAGCCCCTTGAGCCAGAGCCGGGTCGAGTCCTTCTCGGCATAGTCGTTGATGACCTGACGCATGCCGTTGGCGCCGTGCAGCATGGCGAGCCAGAGCATCAGGAGGTCCCAGCCCTGCCAGAACGGCGAGGCCCAGCGGCCGGCCACGAAGGCGAAGCCGATCTTGGAGACGCCGCCGTCGAGCACCAGCATGATCAGCAGGTGGCCGAGGATCAGCACGACCAGAACGACACCGGACAGGCGCATGAAGAGCCAGGCCAGCATCTCGAAGTTGGTGCGGGTGCGACGCGGGGTCTTCGCGGTCCGCTTGCGCGGGGGCTCGATGACGAACGCGTCGGCCGGGTTGCCGGTGCCCAGTCCCTTGCCGGTGTGCGCCTGCTTGGAGGGGACGACGATGGCGTCGGAGTATTCCGTGGACATGTCTCGGCTCACTTCCCGAACCAGGAGATCAGCGTGTGCTGGAGGATCCCGTAGAAGGAACCGGCCATCAGGACGACCCAGACGCCGACGACGCTCCAGAGCATCTGCTTCTGGTACTTCGGGCCCTTCGACCAGAAGTCCACTGCGACGACGCGCAGGCCGTTCAGGGCGTGGAACAGGATGGCGGCCACCAGGCCGTACTCCATCAGGTTCACGAGCGGAGTCTTGTACGTCTGGATGACGGTGTCGTAGGACTCCGGCGACACTCGCACGAGGGCGGTGTCGAGGACGTGGGCGAACAGGAAGAAGAAGATGAGGACGCCGGTGACTCGATGAGCCACCCAGCTCCACATGCCTTCCCGGCCGCGGTACAGCGTTCCAGCCGGCACGGAAAAACCCTCCGGAAGCGATTGGGGGCTCGGCCGGCTTCGGTGTCGGTCAGCCCGGCCGGGTACGGTCCACCGGCCGCCAGCATCCTATCGACGCCTTGTCGTGAACCGCCTCCGGGGGCCCCAGGTGTGATCAATCAGGCACTTCTGGCCTAGTGGGGCGGGAACCAAACCCGAAGTCATCACTACGGGTGAGGGCATGCTCGCGCCCCGCGTCGGAGGGCGCGGGGCGTGGCGGTCGGATCCGGTGGCGGGGTCGGTTCACTCGTCCGGGCGGTTTCGTGATCGGTGTCACCCGGCAGGGTGAAGAGCGGACGTGATGCGGGCTCAGTGCGCCGCGGTCTCCGAGTGGGTGGCGACCAGGTGCTCCAGTCGGGTGAGGGCGATCCGGCGGAGTTCGTCGGACGCGATCAGCCGCTCCTCGTCCGGGTCGTTGGCGAGGCGGGTGCGGATCGAGGAGAGCACGGTGTCGAGCATCTCCTCCGGGGCGACCCGCTCCAGGCAGACCACGAAGACGTGGCCGAACCGGGCCTCGTACGCGGCGTGCGCCGCCCGCAGCGCGGTGTGGGCGGCCTGGCTGCCGGGAGCCCGCATGCCGAGCAGCGGCTGCGGCATCCAGCTCTCGTCCGCCAGCGCCTCGGTGAGGTCGGCCGGTCGGAGGTCGTAGGAGGCCTCGCTGGCGGCGGCCAGCAGGGACTCGATGTCGGGGTAGGGCCGGTGCGCGGTCAGGCGCAGGGCCCAGCGGTGGCTGCCGCAGCAGGCCAGGAGGGCCTCCTCGGCGGCGCCGGCGTCGGCTTCGTTGAAGCGGTGCAACCCGAGGAGGGTCGGCTCTGTTCTGACGTCGAGCCGCTGTGACGGGATGTCGCTGGCCAGCGGGTCCTCCTCGTGAGGGCGGGAAGGTGCCGGTGGAAGGGGGTGGTGCATGGGTGGGATGGGGGCTGCCGAGGGGCGCGCGGGCGCCGGTCGGTCAGCGCCTCAAAGGTAGTTGAGCGGTCATCAGTTGGGGAGGGCGCGCGCCGAATTCATCCGGACGAGCTATCAAGTTGTGACGTTGACACCTGCACGTCAGCGCCCTCCCCGCCCGTTCCCGGGCTCAGTCGCGGTGGACCTTGTGGTTGGCGGCCTGCGCCCGCGGGCGGACCACCAGCAGGTCGATGTTCACGTGCGAGGGCCGGGTGACCGCCCACGCCACGGTGTCCGCGATGTCCTCCGAGGTGAGCGGTTCGGCCACGCCCGCGTACACCGCGGCGGCCTTCTCCTCGTCGCCGCGGAAGCGGGTGACCGCGAAGCCCTCGGACTTCACCATGCCGGGGGCGATCTCGATCACCCGGATCGGCTCCCCGCACAGCTCCAGCCGCAGCGTGGCGGCGATGGTGTGCGCGGCGTGCTTGGCGGCGACGTAGCCGCCGCCGCCCTCGTACGCGGCCAGCGCGGCGGTCGAGGAGAGCACCAGGACCGTGCCGTCGCCGGTCGCCCGCAGGGCCGGCAGCAGGGCCTGGGTCACGTGCAGCACGCCGAGCACGTTCACCTCGTACATGGCCCGCCAGTCGGCCGGGTCGCCGTGCTCGACGGTCTCGGCGCCGATCGCGCCGCCGGCGTTGTTCACCAGGACGTCCACCCGGCCGACGGCGGCCGCGAAGGCGCCCGCCGCGGCCCGGTCGGTGACGTCCAGGGTGACGGCCCGGGCGGAGCCGCCCCGGTCGGCGATCTCCTTGGCCAGCGCCTCGACGCGGTCGGTGCGGCGGGCGGTCAGCACCACGTCGAAGCCCTCGGCGGCCAGCCGGCGGGCGGTCGCCGCGCCGATTCCGCTGCTGGCACCGGTGACCACGGCCACCTTCTGCTCGGTCATTGCCACTCCCTGGGGCTCGTCGGTCGTTCACCCGATCATCTCAACCGCGCCGCCGCTCCGGCGGGCCGGTCGCCTCCCGCACGGCGGGGGGCCCGATAGTGCGAGGACCCCGTTCCCCCAGCTCCGGAGGACCCCCATGGCAGCCGCGCCGCGCCGCGCCGAGTCCGGCTTCGAGATCGAGCCGCTGTACGGCCCCGAGTCGCTGGCCGGCTGGGACGCCGCCGCCCGGCTGGGCCGGCCGGGGGAGTACCCCTACACCCGGGGCGTCCACCCGACGATGTACACCGGCCGCGCGTGGACGATGCGCCAGTACGCGGGCTTCGGCACCGCCGCCGAGTCCAACGCCCGCTACCGGCAGCTGATCGCGGGCGGCGGCACCGGTCTCTCGGTCGCCTTCGACCTGCCCACCCAGATGGGCTACGACTCGGACGCGCCGCTCGCCGCCGGGGAGGTCGGCCGGGTGGGTGTCGCCGTGGACAGCGTCGAGGACATGGCGGTGCTGTTCGACGGCATCCCGCTCGACGGGGTGTCCACCTCGATGACCATCAACGCGCCCGCCGCCCTGCTCCTGCTCCTCTACCAACTGGTCGGCGAGGCCCAGGGGGTGGCGCCGGCGGCGCTCACCGGGACGGTCCAGAACGACGTGCTGAAGGAGTACATCGCCCGCGGCACCTACATCTTCCCGCCGGAGCCCTCGCTGCGGCTGGCCGCCGACGTGTTCCGCTACTGCCGGGCCGAGGTCCCGCGCTGGAACACCATCTCCGTCTCCGGCTACCACATGGCCGAGGCCGGGGCCGATCCCGCGCAGGAGGTCGCCTTCACCCTGGCCAACGGCATCGCCTACGTCCGCACCGCGCTCGCCGCCGGGATGGCCGTGGACGACTTCGCCCCCCGGCTGTCGTTCTTCTTCGTGGCCCGCACGTCCCTGTTGGAGGAAGTGGCCAAGTTCCGCGCCGCACGCAGGATTTGGGCCAGAGTCATGCGGGACGGATTCGGCGCCCGGGACCCGCGCTCGCAGATGCTGCGCTTCCACGCCCAGACCGCGGGGGTGCAGCTCACCGCCCAGCAGCCCGAGGTCAACCTGGCCAGGGTCACCGTCCAGGCGCTCGCCGCGGTGCTCGGCGGCACCCAGTCGCTGCACACCAACGGCTTCGACGAGGCGATCGCGCTGCCCACCGAGAAGGCCGCCCGGCTCGCCCTGCGCACCCAGCAGGTGCTCGCCTTCGAGACCGACGTGACCGCCACCGTCGACCCGTTCGCCGGCTCCTACGCCGTCGAGTCGCTCACCGACGGGGTGGAGGCCGCCGCGCGGGCGCTGATGGACCGGATCGAGGAGCAGGGCGGCGCGGTGGCCGCGATCGAACGCGGCTACCAGAAGGGCGAGATCGAGCGCACCGCCTACCGGCTCCAGCAGGAGACCGACTCCGGGGAGCGGACCGTGGTCGGGGTCAACCGCTTCCGGTCGGACACGGAGGAGCCGTACCAGCCGCTGCGGGTGGACCCGGCGATCGAGGCGCGGCAGGCGCGGCGGCTGGCCCGGCTGCGGGCCGAGCGCTCCGCCGGCGCCGTCACCCGGGCGCTGGACGGGCTGCGCCGCACCGCCGAGGGGACGGGGAACGTGCTGTACCCGATGAAGGAGGCGCTGGCCGCCCGGGCCACCGTCGGCGAGGTGTGCGACGCGCTGCGCGGGGTGTGGGGGACGTACGCCCCGGTGGAGCGCTTCTGACCGCCAGCTGAATGCCCGTCAACCCGCCGGTGCCGTCAGGGGGGTTGACGGCCGTGACCGCCGGCCCGGGGGATCGTTGCACAGGGCACGCAACCCGGGGAAGGCGGCTGAAACAAGATGTCATACCCACGTGTCCGGCCGGTATGCGCCCATCCGGGGACTAGTTTTCCGGAAGTCGGGCCAAATCCCCCCAACAGGCCTACGATTGGCGAGATGAACCGTCCTGAGCCCGCTCAGTCGGGCACCACTCTCGCCGCCGTACGCCCCGCCGCCGATCTGCGCGACCGGGTCCGGGCGCTGGAGCCCGAGCTGATCGCCTTCCGTCGTGATCTGCACCGGCACCCGGAGCTGGGCCGCCAGGAGTTCCGAACCACCGGGCTGCTGCGCGACCGGTTGACGGCCGCCGGCCTCGAACCCCGGGTGCTGCCCGGCGGCACCGGCCTGCTCGTCGACATCGTCCCGCCCGGCACCACCCCGGGGACGGATTTCCTGGCCTTCCGCGCCGACATCGACGCGCTGCCGATCGACGACGCCAAGACCGACGTGCCGTACCGCTCCACCGTCCCCGGCCGGGCCCACGCCTGCGGCCACGACGTGCACACCTCGGTGGTGCTCGGCACCGGTCTGGTGCTGGCGGAGGCCGTCCGCACCGGCGAGCTGCGCCGGCCCGTCCGGCTGGTGTTCCAGCCCGCCGAGGAGGTCATGCCGGGCGGCGCGCTGGACGTGATCAAGGCCGGCGGGATGGCGGGCGTCGGGCGGATCTTCGCGGTGCACTGCGACCCGAAGGTGGAGGTCGGCCGGATCGCCCTGCGGGTCGGGGCGATCACCTCGGCCTGCGACCGCCTGGTGCTCCACCTGGACGGCCCCGGCGGGCACACCGCCCGTCCGCACCTGACCACCGATCTGGTCACCGCGGTCGCCAGGATGGCCGCCGACCTTCCGGGCGCGCTGGCCCGCCGGATGGACCCGCGCTGGGGCGTCAGCCTGGTCTGGGGGCGGATCGCCTCCGGCTCCGCGCCGAACGTCATCCCGCAGCACGCCGAACTGGAGGGCACCGTCCGCTGCCTGGAGCTGGACGGCTGGCGCGAGGCGCCGGACCTGCTGCACGAGCTGATCGCCAAGGTGTCCGAGACCTACCGGGCCAAGTGGACGCTGGACTACCACCGCGGGGTGCCGCCGGTGGTCAACGAGGCGGTCTCGGTCGCGCGGTTGGACGAGGCGATGAACGCCCGGTTCGGCACGGACGGGGCCCAGGTGGTGGAAGGCACCGAACAGAGCCTGGGCGGCGAGGACTTCTCCTGGTACCTGGAGCACGCCCCGGGCGCGCTGGCCCGGCTCGGCGTCCGGGCGCCCGGCGACGCCACCGTCCGGGACCTCCACCAGGGCCGGTTCGACGTGGACGAGCGGGCGATCGGCATCGGGGTGGAGCTGTTCTCGGCGCTGGCCCTGGAGGCGGACGGCACCTGACGATGGGCCGGGCGGCGGAGCGGTACGGCGGACCGGGTGACGGATCCGGGGGCGGCGCGGGCGAAAGCGGAACGGTCGGATCCGGGGGTCCGGAACGGTTCCGTAAACTGGGCCGCACCGACCTCGGATCACCGTCCGCGCAGGGATAGAGCCTCAGGAAGAACATCAGACCACGGTTTGATAACAACCCGAACGCTCCGCCACCCCGTAACACAACCGTGTTCTACGCGCGTTACGGTGGCGACCGACCACGCCAAACGGTTGCGTGTAGAAGGAGATATCCCCTTGCGCCGTTCAATGAAGCTCGCCGCGGTTGTGCTCTCGGGTTCCCTGGGCATGGCCTCGCTCGCCGCTTGCGGCGCAAAGAGCACCGACAACTCCTCCTCCGCCGGCTCGGGCGACGGTTCGCTCAAGGTCGGCATGGCCTACGACATCGGCGGCCGCGGCGACCAGTCGTTCAACGACTCCGCCGCCCGTGGCCTCGACAGGGCCAAGTCCGAGCTGGGCGTCTCCGTGACCGAGGCCGAGGCCAAGCAGGGCGAGGCCGAGGCCGACAAGGAGACCCGTCTCAAGAACCTGATCGACGCGGGTTACAAGACGATCGTCGCGGTCGGCTTCGTCTACCAGCCGGCGGTCGACAAGATCGCCAAGGACAACCCGAACGTCAAGTTCGCGATCATCGACTCGAACGAGAAGGACCAGCCGTCCAACGTCACCTCGCTGCTCTTCGCCGAGCAGGAGGGTTCGTACCTGGCCGGTGTCGCCGCCGCGAACAAGTCGAAGGCCAAGCACGTCGGCTTCATCGGCGGTGTGCAGACCGAGCTGATCAAGAAGTTCGAGGCCGGTTACAAGGCGGGTGTGAAGTCCGTCGACCCGAACATCACGGTCGAGACCACCTACCTGAGCACCCCGCCGGACTTCACCGGCTTCGCCTCGCCCGACAAGGGCAAGGAGTCCGCCCAGGGCCAGCTCGACAAGGGCGCGGACGTCATCTACACCGCCGCCGGCTCCTCCGGCAACGGCGCCATCGAGGCCGTCGCCAACAAGCAGGGCGCCTGGGCCATCGGTGTCGACTCCGACCAGGCCAGCCAGCCGGCCCTGGCGAAGTACAAGAACAGCATCCTGACCTCGATGGTCAAGAACGTCGACACCGCGGTGTTCTCGTACATCCAGTCGGTCAAGCAGGGTCAGACCCCGACCGGCATCAAGCTGTTCGACCTGAAGGCCGACGGTGTCTCGCTCGCCAAGACCGGCAACAAGATCGACGACATCCAGGACAAGCTGAAGGCCGCCGAGGACGCGATCAAGTCCGGCGCCACCACGATCCCGACCGCGCCGGCCGGCCAGTAAGGCCCGCGCGTCCCGGACGCCGCAGCGCCTGCCGCCTGCCCGGCAGCGCGACGCAACACGACACAGTTCACGGGAGGGGCCCGGCAGGGTGCGCTCAACGCGTACCCCCGGGCCCTGTTCCGTCTCCCCATGTTCCCCCTTGGCCCTCCCAGCGCAACGACGCGCCTCCAGACCACCAGGAGATCGCCATCACCGCATCCGACCCCGTCCCCCCGCGCGAGGACGGCACCCCCAGCGCGGGGACGGCGACACCGGCCGTCGAGCTGCGCGGCATCACCAAGCGCTTCCCGGGTGTCGTGGCCAACCACGACATCAACCTCACCGTCCGCACCGGCACCGTGCACGCCCTGATGGGCGAGAACGGCGCCGGCAAGTCGACGCTGATGAAGATCCTCTACGGCATGCAGAGGCCGGACGAGGGCACCATCGCGATCAACGGCGAGCTGTGCGAGTTCCACACCCCCGGCGACGCCATCTCCCGCGGCATCGGCATGGTGCACCAGCACTTCATGCTCGCCGACAACCTCACGGTGTGGGAGAACGTCGTCCTCGGCGGCGAGAAGCTCCACGGCATCGGCGCCAAGGCGAAGGCGAAGATCAAGGAGATCTCCGACCAGTACGGCCTGGGCGTGCGCCCGGACGCCCTGGTCGAGGACCTCGGCGTCGCCGACCGCCAGCGCGTCGAGATCCTCAAGGTGCTGTACCGCGGCGCCAAGATCCTGATCCTGGACGAGCCCACGGCCGTGCTCGTCCCGCAGGAGGTCGACGCGCTGTTCGACAACCTGCGGGACCTCAAGTCCGAGGGCGTCACCGTCATCTTCATCTCGCACAAGCTGCACGAGGTGCTCGCGGTGGCCGACGCGATCAGCGTCATCCGGCGCGGCACGACGGTCGGCGACGCCGACCCGAAGGCCGTCACCGCCCGCCAGCTCGCCGAGCTGATGGTCGGCGCCGAGCTGCCCTCCCCGGAGAGCCGCGAGTCGACAGTCACCGACACCGTGATGCTCGACGTCGAGGGCCTGCGGATCGCCAAGACCGACGCGGAGGGCATCGAGCGCGTCGTCCTGGACGACATCTCGCTGCGCATCCGCAAGGGCGAGATCCTCGGCATCGCCGGTGTCGAGGGCAACGGCCAGGCCGAGCTGGTCGAGGCCGTCATGGGCATGCTGCCGCTGAACGCCGGCACCGTCACCCTGGACGGCAAGGACCTCTCCGGCACCCTGACCCGGGCCCGCCGCGAGGCCGGCATCGGCTACATCCCCGAGGACCGCCACAAGCACGGCCTGCTGCTGGAGGCCCCGCTCTGGGAGAACCGCATCCTCGGCCACGTCACCGAGGCGCCCAACTCCAAGGGCCTGCTGCTGGACCCGGCCGCCGCCCGGACGGACACCTGGCGGATCGTCGAGGAGTACGACGTCCGCACCCCCGGCATCGAGGTCACCGCGGCCTCGCTCTCCGGCGGCAACCAGCAGAAGCTGATCATCGGCCGCGAGATGAGCCACCAGCCCAAGCTCCTGATCGCCGCCCACCCCACCCGTGGTGTGGACGTCGGCGCGCAGGCGCAGATCTGGGAGCACATCCGGGTCGCCCAGCGGGCCGGCCTGGCCGTCCTGCTGATCTCCGCGGACCTGGACGAGCTGATCGGCCTGTCCGACACCATCCGGGTCATCTACCGCGGCCGCCTGGTCGCCGACGCCGACCCGGCCACCGTCACCGCCGAGGACCTCGGCACCGCGATGACCGGTGCCGCCAGCGGCCACCTGGAGTCCGAGCCGGAGGCCGTCGCCGAGGCGCAGGCCGTCGCGGCCGAGGGCACCGAGGCCGAGGCCGGCCACCAGCCCACCGACACCGCCGACGACCCGCAGGCGGGGGAGTAACCCATGACCAGTCCCAATCCCGCAGCCGCGAAGCCCGGCCTGGCCCAGCGGTTCAGCGGTGAGCGGATCGTGCTCGCGCTGGCGGCGCCGGTGCTCGCGGTCGTGCTCTCCGTGGCGATCTGTTCCGTCCTGCTGGCGACCTCGGGCAAGAACCCGTTCGACGCCTGGAACGTGATGATCACGTACGCCGGCAAGTCGGACGGCCAGGTGGGCATCCTCAACCGGTCCACCACCTACTACCTGGCCGCCGCGGCCGCCGCGTTCGGGTTCCGGATGAACCTGTTCAACATCGGCGTCGAGGGCCAGTACAAGGTCGCGGCGCTGTTCGTGGCCTTCGTCGGCGCCAAGGTGGACCTGCCGGCCTTCATCCAGATCCCGCTGCTGCTGCTCACCGCCATGCTGGTCGGCGGCCTGTACGCGAGCGTCGCCGGTCTGCTGAAGGTCTACCGCGGCGTCAGCGAGGTCATCTCGACCATCATGCTGAACTCGATCGCGACCGCGATCATCGGGCTGCTGCTCGTCCCCGGCATCTTCGCGCCGAAGACCAGCGGCACCACCAACTCGATCCAGACCGAGCCGATCTCGCAGTCCAGCCACTTCTTCTCGATGGAGACGGCCGGCGGGACGCTCTGGGGCTTCATCTTCGTCGCCGCCCTGGTCGGCGTGGTCTTCCAGTTCGTGCTGACCCGCACCCGCTTCGGCTTCGACCTGCGCGCCACCGGCCGCTCGGAGTCCGCCGCGACCGCCTCCGGCGTGAACGTCAAGCGCATGGTGGTCATCTCGATGGCCGTCTCCGGCGCCATCGCCGGTCTGATCGGCCTGCCGGAGCTCCTGCAGAACTCGCACTACTTCGGCCAGAGCTTCCAGCCCGGCCTGGGCTTCCTGGGCATCTCGATCGCCCTGCTCGGCCGGAACAGCCCGATCGGCATCGCCTTCGCGGCGCTGCTGTTCGCCTTCCTGGACGTCACCGGCTCGGTGCTGCCGCTCCAGGGCGGCTTCCCCTTCGAGATCGTCGACGTCATGAAGGGCACCATCGTCATCTGCGTCGTCGTCGCGTACGAGCTGGTGCGCCGCTACGGCCTGAAGCGCCAGCAGCAGAAGGTCGGCGCCCAGCTCGCCGCCCAGGCCGCCGCGAACAGTGAGAAGAAGGAGGTGTCCGCATGAGTACCGCCACCGCTGCGCGTGCGAAGGCGTCGGGCGCACCCGCGAAGAAGCGCAAGCTGTCCTGGCCGGTCGTCCTGCTGCTGATCGCGGGCGCCCTGGTGCTGTTCTCCGCCGTGGGCATGGCCACCGGCAACCACTCGCTGACCTCCTCCGGGCAGATCACCGCCGCGCTCGGCGCCGCCGTGCCGATCGGCATGGCCGGTCTGGGCGGTCTCTGGTCCGAGCGGGCCGGCGTGGTCAACATCGGCCTCGAAGGCATGATGGTCGCCGGCACCTTCTGCGGTGCCTGGGCGGGTTACCTGGTCAACCCGTGGGTCGGCCTGCTGGCCGGCATGCTGGGCGGGGCGCTCGGCGGCCTGCTGCACGCGGTCGTCACCGTCACCTTCGGCGTCGACCACATCGTCTCCGGCGTCGGCATCAACCTGCTGATCCCCGGCATCTGCGCGTACGTCAACCGGATCTACTACAAGGACTACGTCTCGGCCGGTGCCGGCCAGAACCAGTCCCCGCCGGCGGACCCGCTGCCGTACATCACCGTCCCGGGCCTGTCCTCCGGGCTGAAGAGCATCGAGAACCACCACTGGTTCCTGGTCTCGGACGTCGCGGGCGTGCTCGGCGGCCTGGTCACCAACATCTCGGTGGTCGTGCTGCTGGCCGGCGCGCTGATCGTGGTCAGCTACTTCGCGCTCTGGCGCACGGTGTTCGGCCTGCGGCTGCGCTCCTGCGGCGAGAACCCGACCGCCGCGGAGTCGCTGGGCGTCAACGTCTACAAGTACAAGTACCTCGCGGTGATCGCCTCCGGCGCCTTCGCGGGCCTCGGCGGGGCGTACCTCTCGCTGGTCGCGGCGCACTTCTACAAGGACGGCCAGACCCTCGGCCGCGGCTTCATCGGCCTCGCCGCGATGATCTTCGGCAACTGGATGCCGGGCGGCCTCGCCATGGGCGCCGGCCTGTTCGGCTTCACCGACAGCCTCCAGCTGCGCGACCCGGAGTCGGTGCACGTGATGATCCTGATCGTGGGCATCGCGATGGTCCTGCTCGCGCTCTGGCACCTGTACCGCCGCAAGTACACCGCGACGGTGGCCTCCTTCGTGGTGGCGGCCGGCCTGATCGCCTGGTACTCGTTCACCGACGAGGTGCAGCGCCCGCTGATCGTCGCCACGCCGTACCTGATCACCCTGGTGGTGCTCTCGCTGGCCTCGCAACGGCTGCGGATGCCGAAGGCGGACGGCCAGATCTACCGCAAGGGCCAGGGCAAGTGACCGCCGATGGGCCCGCGGCGCCGCCCGCGATCGACTGGGAGCTGCTGCGGTCGGCGGCGCGCGAGGCCATGGGCCGCGCGTACGCGCCGTACAGCAGGTTCCCGGTCGGCGCGGCCGCGCTGGTGGACGACGGCCGGGTGGTCACGGGCTGCAACGTCGAGAACGCCTCGTACGGGCTGGGGCTGTGCGCCGAGTGCGGACTGGTGTCCGCGCTGCACTCCTCCGGCGGCGGCCGGCTGGTCGCCTTCACCTGCGTGGACGGCGCCGGTGACCTGCTGATGCCGTGCGGGCGCTGCCGCCAGCTGCTGTACGAGCACGGCGGGCCCGGGCTGCTGATCGAACTGGCCTCGGGCGTCAAGCCGATGAGCGAGGTCCTGCCCGACGCGTTCGGGCCGGAGCGGCTCTAGCCTCCCTTTCTGTTACGCGCGTAGAGTGTCGCGAGTGGGCCGGAACCCGGTCATCTCGCGACACTCTTCGCTTTTGAAACCCCTCTTGGAGCACGCATGGACGCCATCTCCGTCATCAGGACCAAGCGCGATCGCGGAGAACTGAGCGACGCTCAGATCGACTGGGTCATCGACGCCTACACCCGCGGCGAGGTCGCCGACGAGCAGATGTCCGCACTGGCGATGGCGATCCTGCTGAACGGCATGAAGCCGCACGAGATCAGTCGCTGGACCGACGCCATGATCCGCTCCGGCGTCCGGATGGACTTCTCCTCGCTGCCGCTGCCCACCAGCGACAAGCACTCCACCGGCGGCGTCGGCGACAAGATCACCCTGCCGCTCGCCCCGCTGGTCGCCGCCTGCGGCGCCGCCGTCCCGCAGCTCTCCGGCCGCGGCCTCGGCCACACCGGCGGCACCCTGGACAAGCTGGAGTCCATCCCCGGCTGGCGCGCCCTGCTCTCCAACGAGGAGATGATGGACGTGCTGGGCTCCGTCGGCGCGGTGATCTGCGCGGCCGGCGACGGCCTCGCGCCCGCCGACAAGAAGCTGTACGCGCTGCGCGACGTCACCGGCACCGTCGAGGCCATCCCGCTGATCGCCTCCTCGATCATGTCGAAGAAGATCGCCGAGGGCACCGGCGCGCTGGTCCTGGACGTCAAGGTCGGCTCCGGGGCGTTCATGAAGAACCTGGACGACGCCCGCGAACTCGCCCGCACCATGGTCGGCCTGGGCACCACCGCCGGGGTCAACACCGTCGCCCTGCTCACCGACATGTCCACCCCGCTCGGCCTCACCGCGGGCAACGCGCTGGAGGTCCGGGAGTCCGTCGAGGTGCTCGCGGGCGGCGGCCCGGCCGACGTCGTCGAGCTCACCCTCGCGCTCGCCCGCGAGATGCTCGCCGCGGCCGGCGTCCACGGCAAGGACCCGGCGGACGCGCTGCGCGACGGCAGCGCGATGGACCACTGGCGCCGCATGATCAAGGCGCAGGGCGGTGACCCGGACGCCCCGCTGCCGGTGGCCCGCGAGACGCACGTGCTGACCGCCCCGGCCTCCGGGACGCTCACCCGGCTGGACGCGTACGCGGTCGGGG
>NZ_JBHVET010000110.1:0-15781 GCF_042802135.1 Kitasatospora sp. NPDC057512 | reverse complement strand
GGTTCCGCGCGTCAGGCCCGGTCGTCGGCGTAGGCGGCGAGCAGGCGGGCCAGGTGCTTGCCGGTGACCAGCAGCGGCTCCTCGCTGCGGGCGACCTGGGCGGCGAGTTCGGCGCCCTCCAGGGTGCTGATCACGGTGCCGGCCAGCTCGCGGGCGTCCTGCTCGCCGATGCCGGCGGCGAGCAGCCGTTCCGTCACGACGGCCCGCCAGTGGGCGAAGGCCTCGGCCACCGCCTCCTCGATCACCGGCACCCGGCCGATCGTCTCCAGGGCGGTGCTGGTGATCGGGCAGCCGTCCTGCCAGTCGGACGCGCGCAGTTCGGTGGCGAGCAGCCGGGTGCAGGAGGTGATCGCCTCGCCCAGGTCCGGCGAGGAGCCGAGCCCGGCGTGCAGCATGACGGCGAACTCCTCGTCCCCGTGCCGGATCGCCTCGGCGGCCAACTCCTGCTTGCCGCCCGGGAAGAAGTGGTAGACGGAACCGAGGGTGGCCTCGGCCTCGCGGGAGATCTGCTTGATCCCGGTGCCCTCGTAGCCCTGACGCTGCAGCAGCCGGGAGGTGGCCCGGACGATCCGCTCGCGGGTGCCGGGCTTCGCCTCGGCCTGGGCGCCGTCCTTCGCCGAGGCCTTCGCCGTGACCTTCGCGGAGGCCTTCGCGGTCACCTTCACCGCGGTCTTCGGGCCGGCCTTCGGGTCGGCCTTCGCGGGGGTCTTCTCGGGCGTCTTCACGGCGTGATCCTAGCCGAGATTCTGAGTAGAGCGTTCGTTCCAGTCCTGTGCTAGCGTCGGCTCCGGCGCTCTGGATAGAGCGTTCGTTCTAGGGATTCGTCCGATGGAGGGGAACACGTATGTCCGTGGAGCAGCAGTCGAAGCGATCCGTGACGGTGATCGGGCTCGGCCCGATGGGGCAGGCCATGGCCGGGGCGTTCCTGGACGCCGGGTACGCCGTCACGGTGTGGAACCGCACGGCCGCGCGGGCCGACGAGCTGGTCGCCCGGGGTGCGCAGGCGGCGCCCAGTGCGGAGGCGGCGGTGGCGGCGAACGAACTGGTGGTGCTCAGCCTCACCGACTACGACGCCGTGTTCACCGTCCTGGAGTCGGTCGAGCCGGCGCTGAAGGGGAAGGTGATCGCGAACCTCAGCTCGGACACCCCCGGACGGGCCCGCGAGGCCGCCCGCTGGCTGGCCGAGCGCGGCGCCGGGCACCTGACCGGCGGGGTGCAGGTGCCGCCGTCGGGCATCGGCAGCCCCGAGTCGTCCACCTTCTACAGCGGGCCGGTCGAGCTGTTCCAGCGGCACCGGGCCGCCCTGGAGGTGCTCAGCGGGGCCGACTACCGGGGCGACGACCCCGGGCTGGCGCAGCTGTACTACCAGATCCAGATGGACCTCTTCTGGTCCTCGATGGTCGGCTACCTGCACGCCACGGCGGTCGCCGAGGCCAACGGCATCACGGCCGAGGAGTTCATGCCGTACGCCCTGCCCACCGCCTCGCTGGTGCCGCGGATGATCGAGTTCTACGCGCCGCGGATCACCGCGGGGGACCACCGCGGGGACGTCGACCGGCTGGCGATGGCACTCGCGAGCATCGAGCACGTCCAGCACACCGCGGAGGACTCCGGGGTGGACGGCGCCCTGCCGGCCGTCCTCGCGGAGGCGGTCCGGCGGGGCGTGGCGGCCGGGAACGGCGCGGCCAGTCTGAGCACCCTGGTGGGTCAGTTCCGTCGGGCGTAGCCCTCCGTGCGGACCTCCGTACGGGCCGCCGTACGGACCTCAGTATGGGCCGCCGTACGGACCTCCCCGTGCGAACCGGAAGATCGTGTGCCGTCGGCCGTTGTCACGGCCGACGGCCGCTGTCACCATGGCGTTCGGTGCGGGGAGGGGTCGGTGCGGCGGGCCGTTGACGGGTGTTCGAATCACTGGCTGTTGCGCACGCAACGTAACGTGACATTGTACGCTGGTGTTCTGCACCCACCCGGAGGAACACCATGGCCGACCTCAAGTCCCGCACCCTGATCTCCGTACAGGAGCGGCTTCGCGACCAGGTCGCGCACGCACTCCGGGCGGCCCTGATCTCCGGCGAACTGCGCCCCGGCGTCGTCTACTCCGCCCCCGCGCTCGCCGCCGACTTCGGCGTCTCCGCGACCCCCGTCCGCGAGGCCATGCTCGACCTCGCCCGCGAGGGCCTGGTCGAAGCCGTCCGCAACAAGGGCTTCCGGGTCACCGAGCTGACCGACCGCGACCTCGACGACTTCACCGAGATCCGCGCCCTGATCGAGGTCCCGACCGTCGGCCGGGTGGCGCGCACCGCCACCAAGGAGCAGTTGGAGCGGCTGCGCCCGCAGGCCGAGGCGATCGTCGCGGCGGCCCGCAAGCACGACCTGATCGGCTACCTGGAGGCCGACCGCCAGTTCCACCTCGACCTGCTGGGCCTGGCCGGCAACACGCGGCTGGTCGAGGTCGTCGGCGACCTGCGCAAGCGCTCGCGGCTCTACGGCCTCAACCGGCTCGACGAGCGCGGCGAGCTGGTCTCCTCGGCGGAGGAGCACCTGGAGCTGCTCGACCTGCTGCTCGCCGGCGACGCGGCCGGGGCCGAGGCCTGCATGACCCGCCACCTCAGCCACGTCCGCTCCCTCTGGGCCGGCGAGGAGAAGCCCGCCGAGCCGGAGCCCTCGGCCCTGCGCCTGCGGTCCGGCCGGGGCTAAACCGCTCGTTCGGGTGAAGAGTGGGGCTGAGGCGCTGAGAGGTGCGCGGGTTCTACGATGATGGTCTCGACATCGGCAGCCAGGAGGAATTCCATGTCCGCCGCAGCAGTGGAAGAGCCCATGGAGCAGCCGACGCTGCTCGAAGCCGCTGAGCTGATCTCCAACCAGTTCACCGGGCACCGGGTCGAGATCGTCGGGAGCCAGATCACCGTGACGCCGCCGCCGAACGCTTCGCACAGCAAGTCGCTGAGCCGCCTGATGCGCGTGTTGTTCCAGGCTGGCCTCGATGGAGGCGGGACCGAAGTCCTTCAGGGCGTCGGGATCTGGCTGCCGGATGGACCGTCGGACTATGCGATTCCCGATCTGGCGGTTGTCGACGCCGATATCGACGATCACCTGATCGAGTACAACTGCTACGACCCGGCCGTCTTCCGGCTCGTTCTGGAAGTCACCTCGTCCAACCACAGCGACGACCTGAAGAGGAAGCCTTTCGTCTACGCGTCTGCGGGCGTGCCCGTCTACGTGATCGTGGATCGCGCGAATCAGCGAGTCATGGTGCTCACCGATCCGCGGGACGGCGAATACCGGGTGCACGCCGTCCACCACCCCGGGCAGTCCTTCGCCCTGCCGGAGTCGATCGGTGCGTCGGTGACGCTCTCGGTGGACGACGTGCTGACGGCCAAGAAGTAGGTCAGACCGCCGCCGCCGGGAGGGTCAGCCTTCCGTCGTGGACCTCGGCGATCTGGTCGACGGCCGTCAGGTGGGTGCGGTCGTGGGTGACCAGGACGGTGGCGGTGGCCCGGCGGTGGGTGAGGTCGGTGATCAGGTCGAGGACGGCGGCGCCGCGTTCGTGGTCGAGGGCGCTGGTGGGTTCGTCGACCAGCAGGACGGTGGGGTCGTTCATCAGCGCGCGGGCGATGTTGACCCGTTGACGCTGGCCGCCGGAGAGCTGGTGCGGGCGGCGGGCGGCCTGGTCGCGCAGGCCGACGGCGTCGAGGAGTTCCAGGGCACGGGGGATGGCGCCGCGCGGGGGCCGGCCGTCGAGGTGGGCCATCACCTGCAGCTGCTCCACGGCGGTGAGCGAGGGCAGCAGGTTGGCCTGCTGGAAGACGATGCCGATCCTGGTGCGGCGCAGCGCGGTGAGGTCCGCCCGGCTGAGGCCCGTGGTGTCGGTGCCGTCGACGACGACCTGCCCGGAGTCCGGGGTGATCAGGGTGGCGGCGACCGCGAGCAGGCTGGACTTGCCGGAGCCGGAGGGGCCGACGACGGCGGTGAGCGTGCCCTTGGGGACGGTCAGCGAGACCTCGTCGAGTGCCGTGAGCCGGCCGTCGCCGTCCGGGTAGGTGAGGGTGATGCGGTCGAGGTGGAGACTCATCGGGCGCTCCCGAGGGCGGTCAGCGGGTCGACGGAGGTGATCCGGCGGATGGACAGGGCCGCGCCGATCGCGCCGAGGGCGATCATGACGGCGGCGGGCAGCAGGACGGTCGGGGCGTCCAGGACGAAGGGGACGGCGGAGCCGATCAGCGCGCCGAAGCCGGACGCGATCGCGGTGCCGACGGCCGTACCGAGCAGCAGCAGGAGGACGGCCTGGCCGAGGGCGTCGCGCAGCAGGTAGCGGGTGGAGGCGCCGAGGGCCTTGAGGACGGCGATGTCGCCGCTGCGCTGGATCGTCCAGACCGTGAAGAACGCGCCGATCACCAGGGCCGAGATGGCGAACAGGAAGCCGCGCATCAGCTGGAGGGAGCCGTTCTCGGAGGTGTAGGAGCCGATCGCGGCGAGGGCGTCGTCGCGGGTGCGGGTCTCGGTGCCGTGGCGGGCGTCGGCGGCGGCCAGGTCGGCGCCCTTGGCGGTGTCGAGCGCGATGACGGTGGCGTGGCCGGCGCCGCCGGGGGCGGCCTGCTGCCAGTCGCCGAGGCTGGTCCAGATCACCGGGGTGTGGCTGTACGCGGCGTCGCCCTCGACGGCGGCGACCCGCAGCGGGTGGCCGGCCAGGGTGAAGTCGGCGCCGGGGGTGAGGCCGCCCAGGTTCTCGGCGGCGGTCCTGGACAGCACGGCCTGGCCGGGGGCGATCCGGCTGCCCTGCGGGGCGAGGGCGGAGCCGTCCGGGACGCCGAAGGCGGAGAGTGCGGCGGTGCGCTGCCCGGCGGCGGCCTTGGTGGTGGTGATGCCGAGCGGCTGGGCGGAGGTGACGCCGGGCTCGCGGGCCCAGGCCTGCCACTGGTCGGGGGTGACCTGGGAGTCGGTGAAGGAGAGCTTCTGCCCGTCGGCCGGCTTGCCGAAGACCAGGTGGTCGGCGGGCAGGCCGGTGATCGCGGAGATGTTCTGCCGGCCGAGCCCGGCGGTCAGCCCGGACAGCAGGCCGACCAGCACGGTGATCAGCACGATGACGGTTCCCATCAGGGCGAACCGCCCCTTGGCGAACCTCAGGTCCCTCCAGGCGACGAACACGACGGGGCCTTCCTCTGGGCAGGTGGTTTCGACCCTTCCACCGTCCTGGACGGGAGGGGTCCGGGGCATCGCGCCGGGGATTGCATCCTGGGCATCAAAGGGAAGAGCCCGAGTTCAACCTTTTGATTGATGCCGTGTGCCGGGCTCGGAACTTAGGCTGGACGGATGGCGACCGAACGATCCAGAACCACCCCCGTCGCCCGCGTCCTCCAGGTCTGCCTGCACCTGCTCGTGGCGGGCCTGCTCGCGCTCGCCGTCGCCCGGGCCGTCCTCGTCGACCGGGGCGGCGATCCGGCCGCCGTCGCCGCCGCGGCCACCGCGATGGCCGCCGTCTACACCGTCGGGCCGCAGCTGGCCGCCGTGCGCCGCTCCCGGCGGGCGGCCGCGCTCTGGCTGGCGCTGCTCGGCGTCACCTGGGCGGGCGTGCTGATCGCCACCCAGGACGGCGTCTGGCTGGCCTTCCCGCTGTACTTCCTGGAACTGCACCTGCTGGGGCGGCGCGGCGGGCTGGTCGCCGTCGGGCTGACCGCCGCCGCGTCGATCGCCGCGTGGTCCTGGCACCAGCACAGCTTCAGCTTCGCCGCCTCGATCGGGCCCGCGCTCGGCGCGGCCGTCGCCACCGCCACCGTGCTCGGCTACCAGGCGCTGTACCGGGAGAGCGAGGAGCGCCGCCGGTTGATCGACGAGCTGACCGCCGCCCGCGCCGACGCCGCCGCCGCCCACCACGCGGCCGGGGTGCTGGCCGAGCGGGAGCGGCTCGCCCGGGAGATCCACGACACCCTCGCGCAGGGCCTCAGCTCCATCCAGCTGCTGTTGCGGGCCGCCCAGCGGGCCCTGCCGGAGCGCACCGAGACCGCCGCCGGGTACGTCGAGCAGGCGCGGCAGGCCGCCCAGGACAACCTGGACGAGGCCCGCCGGTTCGTCCGGGCGCTCACCCCGCCCGCGCTGGACGGCGATCCGCTGCCGGTCGCGCTGGAGCGGCTGTGCGCGACGACGACGGCGCAGAGCGGCCTGCCGGTGAAGCTGCACGTCTCCGGCGACCCGGTCCGGCTGCCGGCCGCGGAGGAGGTCGCGCTGCTGCGGATCGCGCAGTCGGCGCTCGGCAACACCGTCCGGCACGCGGGGGCCGCGCGGGCCGAGGTGACACTCAGCTACATGGAGGGCGAGGTGGCACTGGACGTGTACGACGACGGGGCCGGGTTCGACCCGGCGGCGGTCGCCGGCCGCACCGGCGGGGACGGCGGCTTCGGGCTGCCGTCGATGCGGGCCCGGGCGCGGGCGCTCGGCGGCGGCTTCACCGTGGAGTCGGCGCCGGGGCAGGGCACGACGGTGGCGGTGCAGCTGCCGGTCACCCCGGAGGCCGGCCAGTGATCCGGCTACTCATCGCCGACGACCACCCGGTGGTGCGGGCCGGGCTGCGGGCCGTGCTGGAGTGCGAACCGGACTTCGCGATCGTGGCGGAGGCGGCCACCGCCGAGCGGGCCGTCGAGCTGGCGGCGGAGCCGGGCGTGGACGTGGTGCTGATGGACCTCCAGTTCGGGCCGGGATCGGCGATGAACGGGGCGCAGGCCACCGCGGCGATCACCGCCCGGCCGGGCGCGCCGCGGGTGCTGGTGGTCACCACGTACGACACCGACGCGGACACCCTGCCCGCCCTGGAAGCGGGCGCCACCGGCTACCTGCTGAAGGACGCGCCGCCGGAGGAGCTGGCCCAGGCCGTACGGGCCGCCGCGGCGGGGCGCAGCGCGCTGGCGCCCAGCGTGGCGGACCGGCTGCTGGAGCGGATGCGGACGCCGGCGGCGGCGCTCAGCGCCCGGGAGACCGAGGTGCTGGGGCTGGTCGCGGACGGGCTGACCAACCAGCAGGTCAGCCAGCGGCTGCACCTGAGCCAGGCCACGGTGAAGTCCCATCTGGTGCACATCTACACCAAGTTGGGCGTGGACTCGCGCACGGCGGCGGTGCGCGAGGCACGGCGGCGGGGGCTGATCCGCTGAGCGTAGGGTGGAGGTGTTCCGTGCCCGTGGCAGTGTGAGGAGCGCCCGATGACCGTCCGTCTCGACGAGCTCGCCGTACCGGTGATCGCCGCCCCGATGGCGGGCGGGCCCTCGACGCCCGAGCTGGTGGCGGCGGTGAACCGGGCCGGCGGGCTGGGGTTCCTGGCCGGCGCCCTCAGGACCGCCGGGGCGATGGCCGAGCAGATCGCGGCGGTACGGAAGTCGACCGACCGGCCGTACGGGGTGAACCTCTTCGTGCCGGGCATGACCGGGGACGCGGCGGCCGTCGCGGCGTACCGGGAACGGCTGCGGCCCGAGGCCGAACAGTGGGGCGTGACCCTGCCGGAGGAGATCGGGCCGGACCGCGACGACTGGGAGGCCAAACTCGCCGTGCTGCTCGCCGACCCGGTGCCGGTGCTCTCGTACACCTTCGGGCTGCCCACGGCCGAGGAGGCTGCGGCGGTGCGGGCGGCCGGCACGACCCAGGTCGCCACCGTCACCACGCCGGAGGAGGCGCGGGCGGCGCAGGCCCTCGGGATGGACGCGCTGTGCGTGCAGGGGCCGGAGGCGGGCGGCCACCGGGGCACCCACCGGGTGACGGACCGGCCCGGGGAGCTGCCGCTGCTCGAACTGCTGCCCGCCGTACGGGAGGTGACGGCGCTGCCGCTGATCGCCGCGGGCGGGCTCGGCGACGGCGCGGCCGTCGCGGCGGCGCTGCGGGCGGGGGCGGTGGCGGTGCAGCTGGGTACGGCGCTGCTGCGCTCGGACGAGTCCGGCGCCTCGGCCGCCCACCGGGCGGCGCTCGTCGAACTCCCGGAGACGGCCGTCACCCGCGCCTTCACCGGCCGCCCGGCCCGCGGCCTGCGCAACGGCTTCATCGACCGCCACGGCCCGTACGCCCCGCCCGCCTACCCTGAGGTCCACCACCTCACCGCCCCCCTCCGCGCCGCCGCCGCCCGCCGCGGCGACACCGACGCCATGCACCTCTGGGCCGGCACCGCCCACCACCTGGCCCGCACCGGCCCGGCGGAGCGGATCGTCGCGGACCTGTGGCGGGCGGCGCGCGGGTAGCGGGCCGGGGGCGCGCAGGACTCGGTGTGTTGTCCCTCGCAGGGGTGGATTGAGCGGGAAAGCGCGCGGTAACGTATAAGGAGTAACTTAATTTGGTCCCATGTGGGAGATCACACTTGTTGGTCCGGTGAACGACTGGTACCAGGACATTGCTGTCAAGGATCCGCGCACTGCGCGCCAGATCGCCGAGGCGATCAAGCTGCTCGCCAGGAGGGGACCGCTGCTCGGGCGCCCGCTGGTGGACCGGATCCAAGGGAGCACGTTGCACAACCTGAAGGAACTCCGGCCTGGCTCGGCCGGGCGCTCGGAGATCCGGATGCTCTTCGTTTTCGATGTTGCGCGCGAGGCCATCATCCTGGTCGCCGGCGACAAGAGCGGGGAGTGGTCCCGGTGGTACGACATCAACATCCCGCTGGCGGAAGCTCGCTATGAGCAGTACGTCGAGGAGAAGGACAAGGGAGCGTGAGCATGAAGGGTCGTAGTTGGACCGAGGTGTGGGCAGAGGCCCAGCGGAACAACCCGTGGTTGGCGTCGCCGGAGGGGGAGGCCGAGGGGGCACGAATCCGGCAGGAGATGCTGGCGCGGATTCGTGGCCACGAACTGGCTGAGTTGCGGAAGTCGGCAGGGCTCACCCAGAAGGAGGTCGCCGGGTTGATGGGGGTCAGCCAGGCGCGGGTGTCACAGATCGAGCACGGGCAGGTGGACAGCCTGGACAACCTGCGGGCTTATGCCGCCGCGATCGGCGGGGAAGTGGAAGTCGCCGTTCGACAGGGGGAGCGGACGATCAAGGTGGCTTGACCGTCCGCCGCCGCCTCAGGACAGCAGGGTCGCCATCCAGGACTCGATGTCGGGGGCGGTCCTGGGGAGGGCGCCGGACATCAGGTGGGCGCCGTCGGGGGTGATGACCAGGTCGTCCTCGATGCGGATGCCGAGGCCGCGGAGTTCGGCGGGGAGGGTTTCGTCGTCGGGCTGGAGGTAGAGGCCGGGTTCGACGGTGAGGACCATGCCCTCCTCCAGGGTGGCGTCGAGGTAGCGGTCGGCGCGGGACTTGGCGCAGTCGTGGTAGTCGAGGCCGAGCATGTGGCCGCTGCCGCAGAGGGTGTAGCGGCGGTAGAGGCCGTTGTCCTCGGCGAGGGCCTCTTCGGCGGAGACGGGCAGGACGCCCCAGTCGGCGAGGCCCTCGGCGATGACCCGCATGGCGGCGCGGTGGAAGTCGCGGAACCGCGCGCCCGGGCGGAGGGTGGCGATGCCGGCGCTCTGGGCGGCGAGGACGAGGTCGTAGGCCTGGCGCTGGACCGGGGTGAAGGTGCCGCTGAGCGGCAGGGTGCGGGTGATGTCGGCGGCGTAGAGGGTGTCGGTCTCGACGCCGGCGTCCAGCAGGAGGAGGGAGTTCGGGTCGAGGGCGCCGTCGTTGCGGATCCAGTGCAGGACGCAGGCGTGGGCGCCGGAGGCGGCGATGGTGGTGTAGGAGGTGCCGTTGCCCTCGGCGCGGGCGCGCAGGTCGAAGACGCCCTCGATCCAGCGTTCGCCGCGGTGGTGGCGCAGTGCGGTGGGCAGGGCGCGGACGACGTCCTCGAAGCCGGTGGTGGTGTGGTCGACGGCCAGTTGCAGCTGCCCGATCTCCCATTCGTCCTTGACCAGGCGCAACTCGGAGAGGACGGCGGCCAGTTCGCCGTCCCGCTGGCCGTCGGCGGGCCGCCCGGTGGCCTCGTCGACGAGCGAGTCGGTGCCGGCCAGGACCCGGGTGGGGGGCTGGGGGCCGGTGAGCAGCTTGCCGAGGTCGTCGAGGTGTTCGGTGCGTACGCCGGTGAGCCGGGCGGCCTCGGCGAGGTCGGGCCGGGAGCCGACCCAGAACTCGCCGTAGCGGCGGTCGCGGTAGAACTCGCCGCCGTCGCGCGGTGAGCGCGGGCGCAGGTAGAGGACGGGCTCGTGGCCTTCGGGGCCGGCCGGTTCGAGCACCAGGACGTGGTCGGCCTGGTCCTCGCCGGTGAGGCCGGTGAGCCAGACGTACGCGCTGTGCGGGCGGAAGCGGTAGTCGAGGTCGTTGCAGCGGACCTTGAGCCGGCCGGCCGGGACGATCAGCCGTTCGCCGGGGAAGGCGGCGGAGAGCCGGGCGCGGCGGCCGGGGAAGCGGTCGTGGCCGGGGACCCGCCGGTCGGCGGGGAGCGGGGTGGCGGCCCAGCTGGTGGCCATGAAGGAGGCGAGGGCGGGGGAGACCGGGAGGTCGTGGCTCCCGGTGTTGAGGCCGGTCGGGGGAAGGGTCACCGGTGAACTCCTTGGCGGGGCGGGGGAGATGCTGGCACGGACACAGCTCGGTAACGGGGGCCGTCACCTCTTGTGCAGTGCAATTTCACATTACTATGTTACGGGTCACACAGCGCAGCGGCCAGATCAGGCGGATCGGGCCCCCCACAGCGGAGTTGCAACATGACCAGGCGCACCCACGCCGCCCTCGCGGCGGCCCTCGCGGCGACCCTCACCCTCGGCCTCGGGGCCTGCTCCAACGACAAGAGTGACGGCGGCAGCGACGCCGCCCCCTCCGACGGCAAGGGCCCGGGCGCCGCGTCCGGCTCGGTCATCGGCGGCACCCCTGCCAAGGGCGGCACCCTCACCGTCCTGACCAACCAGGACTTCGCCCACCTCGACCCGGCCCGCAGCTGGGTGGTGCCGCACATGGACTTCGGCACCCGGCTGATCTACCGCACCCTGACCACCTTCAAGGCCGAACCGGGCGCGGCGGGCAGCGAGATCGTCCCGGACCTCGCCACCGACCTCGGCACGTCCTCCGAGGGCGGCAAGGTGTGGACCTTCACCCTCAAGGACGGCCTCAAGTACGAGGACGGCACGCCGATCAAGTCCGCCGACATCAAGTACAACGTCGAGCGGTCCTTCTCCCCGGACCTCACCGGCGGCCCCGACTACGCGATCCAGTACCTGGCCGGCGGCGAGAACTACAAGGGCCCGCTGAACGGCGAGCACCTGGCGAGCATCGAGACCCCGGACGACAGGACGGTCGTCTTCCACCTGAAGCGCCCGGTCGCCGAGTTCTCCTCCACCGTCTCGCTGCCGACCTTCTCCCCGGTGCCGCAGTCCCAGGAGAAGGGCACCCAGTACGACGCCCGGCCGTTCTCCTCCGGCCCGTACAAGATCGAGACCTACGACCGCGGCAAGCAGCTGGTGCTGGTCCGCAACACCAACTGGGACCCGGCCACCGACACCGTCCGCAAGGCCTACCCGGACAAGGTCGTGGTCACCGAGGGCATCAAGGGCGGCCAGGCCGACGACCGGATCATCGCCAGCGACGGCGCCGACGCCAACGCCATCAACATGCCGTGGATGGCGCACGAGACCGTCGCCAAGGTGCTGCCCAAGCCGGACGTCAAGGCCCGGATGGCCGCCGAGGTCACCGGCTGCACCGACATGCTGTACATGAACACCGCCAAGGCCCCCTTCGACGACCCGAAGGTGCGCGAGGCGATGATGTGGGCGGTCGACCGCGAGGGGCAGGTGACGGCCTTCGGCGGCCCGGCGATGGCCGACGTGGCGACCTCCTACCTGCCGCCCTCGCTGACCGGCGGCGTCAAGTCCGACCCGCTGAAGGTCCCGGCGGCCGGTGACCCGGAGAAGGCCAAGAAGCTGCTCCAGGAGGCGGGCAAGAGCGACCTCAAGGTCTCGCTCACCGTCTCGCTCGGCGACAAGAGCCGGGCCGAGGCGATCCAGCAGTCGCTGTCCAAGGCCGGCGTCCAGGTCACCATCAACACCACCGACCCGTCCGCCTTCCAGGACACCGTCGGCGACATCAAGAACGCCCCGGACCTGACCATCAGCGGCTGGTGTCCCGACTACCCCTCCGGTGCGACCTTCCTGCCGTTCCAGTTCGACGGCCGCACCATCAAGGAGAAGGGCAACCAGGGCAACCTGAGCCAGTTCAAGGACCAGGCCACGATGGACCGGATGGACCAGATCGCGGCCATGACGGACGTCAACGAGGCCAACAAGGCCTGGCAGCAGCTGGACCAGGACCTGGCGAAGAAGGCCCCGGCCGTCCCGCTGATCTGGCAGCGCCGCCCCCTGCTGGTCGGCACCAACGTGGCCGGCGCCTTCGGCAACCAGGGCTACGCCGGGATGCTCGACCTGGGCGCCATCGGCCTCAAGGACCCCGCCAAGGGCAAGTGAGGGGCCGGCAGCGATGAGTACCACCACTGAGCCCGCCGCCGTGGCCGACGCCACGGCGGGGGGCGCCAAGAAGAGCGCCGGGCGCGGGCCCTGGCGGCTGGTCTGGGACCAGCTGTGGGCCAAGGGCTCGGCCCGGTTCGGGCTGATCACCGTCGGCGTGCTGGTCCTGGTCACGGCGCTGGCCGGGCCGCTCAGCGCGCTCGGCGGCTGGACCCCCGAGGAGTTCGACAAGCGCGCCGTCGACCCCTACCTGGGCGGCGTGCCCCGGGGCGACTTCGGCGGCATCAGCGCCCGGCACTGGCTGGGCGTCGAGCCGGGCAGCGGCCGCGACCTGTTCGCCCGGGTGCTGCACGGCGGCCAGGTGTCCCTGCTGATCGCGTTCACCGCGACCGCCGTGGTCGTGGTCGCCGGCACCCTGGCCGGCATCGCGGCGGGCTACTTCGGCGGGCGCGTCGACACCCTGCTGTCCCGGCTGATGGACCTCACGATGTCCTTCCCCTCGCTGATCTTCATGATCGCGATGATGTCGGTGGCCAAGGACGTCAACCGGATCCTGCTGATCACCCTGGTGATCGGACTGTTCACCTGGCCCGGCATCGCCCGGGTGGTGCGCGGCCAGACCCTCTCGCTCAAGCACCGCGAGTACGTCGAGGCCGCCAAGGTCGGCGGGGCGCGCTCCTGGCGCATCCTCACCCGCGAGATCCTGCCCAACGTCTCCGGCCCGATCATCGCCTACACCACCCTGCTCGTCCCCGGCATGATCGCCACCGAGGCCGCGCTCAGCTACCTCGGCGTGGGCGTCCGCCCGCCGACCGCCTCCTGGGGCCAGATGATCGCCGAGAGCATCGTGCACTACGAGACCGACCCGACCTACTTCCTGATCCCGACCGCCTTCCTGTTCGTCGCCGTGCTCGCCTTCACCCTGCTCGGGGACGCGCTGCGCGACATCCTCGACCCCCGGGGAGGCCGGTCGTGATCCTCTACCTCGGCCGCCGGCTGCTCGGCGTGGCGGGCATCCTGCTCGCCATCTGCGCCATCACCTTCACCATCTTCTACCTGCTGCCCAACGACCCGGCCGCGGCCGCCTGCGGCAAGACCTGCAGCCCCGAGCGGCTCGCCGACGTCAAGGCGGCGATGGGCCTGGACAAGCCGGTCTGGGACCAGTTCCTCGCCTACCTCGGCGGCATCTTCGCAGGCCGCGACTACGGCTCCGGCCCCAGCGCGGTGCACTGCGGCTTCCCCTGCCTCGGCTACTCCTACGAGTACGGGCTGCCGGTCTGGGACCTGCTCACCGACCGGCTGCCGGTCTCCGTCTCGCTGGCCCTCGGCGCGGCCGTGCTCTGGCTGGTCCTCGGCCTCGGCGCGGGCGTCACCTCGGCGCTGCGCAAGGGCAGGCCGATCGACAAGACCCTGATGGTGCTGTCCGTCGGCACCGCCTCGCTGCCGGTCTACTTCACCTCGATCATGCTGATCTGGGGCCTGGTCAGGACGGCCGGCGTGCTGCCCTACCCCTCGTACCACACGTTCACCGAGGACCCCTTCGCCTGGGGCTCCAACCTGCTGCTGCCGTGGATCGCGCTGGCCCTGCTGTACGCGGCCATGTACGCCCGGCAGAGCCGCAACTCGATGATCGAGGCGATGGCCGAGCCGTACATCCGCACCGCCCGGGCCAAGGGCCTGCCACCGCGGACGGTCACCGTCAAGCACGGGCTGCGCTCCGGGATGACGCCGATCCTGACCATCTTCGGCATGGACCTCGGCGGCCTGCTGGCCGGTGCGGTCATCACCGAGTCGATCTTCGGCCTGCCCGGCGTCGGCCGGCTGTTCTACGACGGGCTGGCCCGTTCCGACCAGCCCGTGATCCTCGGCGTCACCCTGCTCGCGGCCTTCTTCATCGTCGCGGCGAACCTGCTGGTCGACCTGCTCTACGCGTTCGTCGACCCGAGAGTGAGGTACTGATGACCAGGCTGTTGGAGGTCGAGGACCTCAAGGTCGCCTTCGACACCCCGCGCGGCACCGTCCGCGCGGTGGACGGGATCTCCTTCGCCGTCGAGGCCGGTCGCACCCTCGGGCTGGTCGGCGAGTCGGGCAGCGGGAAGTCCGTCACCTCGCTCGCCGTCATGGGCCTGCACCGCGGCGCCGCCGTCACCGGCTCGATCCGGCTGAACGGGCAGGAGCTGAACGGGCTCGGGGAGCGGGAGCTGGGCACCGTCCGGGGCCGCCGGATCGCGATGATCTTCCAGGACCCGCTGTCCAGCCTGCACCCCTTCTACACCGTCGGGGAGCAGATCGCCGAGCACTACCGGGTGCACTTCAAGGCCAACCGCAAGGCCGGGCGGGCCAAGGCGGTGGAGATGCTGGCCGAGGTCGGCATCCCGGAGCCGGCCCGCCGGGTCGACGAGTACCCGCACCAGTTCTCCGGCGGCATGCGCCAGCGCGTCATGATCGCCATGGCGCTCGCCTGCGAGCCCGAGCTGCTGATCGCCGACGAGCCCACCACGGCGCTCGACGTCACCGTCCAGGCGCAGATCCTCGACCTGATCGCCCGGATCCAGCAGGAGCGCGGCCTCGGCGTCGTGATGATCACCCACGACCTCGGCGTGGTCGCCCGGGTCGCCCACGAGGTGCTGGTCATGTACGGCGGCCGGGCCGCCGAACAGGCCCCGGTGGACCGGCTGTTCGCGCAGCCCGCGCACCCGTACACGCGCGGCCTGCTGGACTCGCTGCCGCGCCTGGACGACACCGACGACGCCCCGCTGCGGGCCATCCCCGGCAGCCCGCCGTCGCTGATCGCCCCCGCCCCCGGCTGCTCCTTCGCCCCGCGCTGCGCCCGCACCACCGCGGCGTCCGCCGAGGAGCACTCCCGCTGCCTGGCCGAGCGCCCCGTGCTCGACCGGCTCGCCCCCGGCCACCAGGCCGCCTGCCACCTGCCGCTGGTGCCGGAAGGGGTGCTGTGATGACCACACCGTCGACGAAGGGCACGGCCGGACCGCTGCTGTCCGTACGGGACCTGGTGAAGACCTTCCCCGGCCGGCGGAGCCGTTCCGGGCGCCCCGGTGCGCCGGTCCGGGCGGTGGACGGGGTGAGCTTCGACGTCGGGGCGGGCGAGACGCTCGGCCTGGTCGGCGAGTCCGGCTGCGGCAAGTCCACCACCGGGCGGATGATCGTCCGGCTGCTCGACCCGACCTCGGGCACCGTCACCTTCGACGGCACCGAGATCGGCGGGCTCTCCCAGGCCCGGCTGCGCCCGCACCGGCGCGACCTCCAGATGGTCTTCCAGGACCCGTACTCCTCGCTCAACCCCCGGCAGACGGTGGCCCGGATCATCTCCGAGCCGCTGCTCGTCCAGGGCGAGAGCGCGGCGGCCGCGCGCAAGCGGGCCGCCGAGCTGATGG
>NZ_JBHVET010000109.1:0-15799 GCF_042802135.1 Kitasatospora sp. NPDC057512 | reverse complement strand
GCCCGGGGCCCCGCGCGTCACCGCCCCCGACCGGCCCTGCCGGACTGCGGACCCGGTGCGGTCGGGACGAGGCTGGTCACCGAGCCCGGTGACGGCGGGCCACCGCCCGGTGCGATCCTCCGCCGCCGTCGAGTGGAGGAGGAGACATGGCCGACCAGCCCGAGGAGACGGGCCGCATCGTGGTCGGGGTGGACGGCTCGGAGCCGTCCGACCGGGCCCTGCGCTGGGCCGTGCGCCAGGCGGAGCTCACCGGCGCCGCGGTGGTGGCGGTGATCGCCTGGGAGTACCCGACCTACCACGGTGCGCGCGGCTGGTTCCCGCCGGGGATCACCGACGAGGCGGAGCTGGCGGGCCGGGCGCGCCAGGAGGTCGACCGGGCCGTGCGGCGGGCGGTGGGGGAGGAGCCGCCGGTCGAGGTGCGCACCGAGGCGCGGTACGGCACCCCGGCCGGGGCGCTGGTCGAGGCGGCCCGGGGTGCGGACCTGCTGGTGGTCGGCAGCCGGGGCCTCGGCGGCTTCGCGGGGATGCTGCTGGGCTCGGTGGCCCAGCACTGCACCCGGCACGCCGGCGTCCCGGTCGTGGTGGTCCGCGACGGCGGGACGTGAGCGACCGGGCCCGGCGCGGCCGTCAGGCGAACAGGACGGTGGACGCCGCCGGGACGGCCAGCGAGCCCGCCCGGCGGGGGACGCCGGTGGCGGCGTCCAGGTCGAACCAGGTGACGTCGCCGGAGTGCTGGTTCGCCGCGTACAGCCGGGTGCCGGTGGGGCCCAGCACCAGGTCGCGCGGCCAGCGGCCCCCGCAGGGCACCGAGGCGACCACGTGCGCCCGCTCGCCCGTCGCGTCGAGGGAGAGCACCACGATGGTGTCGGTGCCGCGCTCGGCCGCCCACAGGAAGCGGCCGTCGGGGGAGACCACCGGGGCCGACGGCGAGACCGGGCCCTCGACGCCGTCGGGGAACAGCGGGACCTCCGCGACCGGTTCGAGCGCCCCGGCCGCCGCGTCCCAGCGGCAGACCGTCACGACGGGGCGCAGCTCGCCGAGCACGTACGCGTGGCGGCCGGAGGGGTGGAAGGCGAGGTGCCGGGGCCCGGTGCCGGGCGGCAGCGCGGTCTCCGCGTGCACGGTGAGCTCCCCCGTCGCCGGGTCCAGGGCGCAGACCCGCACCGAGTCGGTGCCGAGGTCGACGCTCAGCACCCAGCGCCCCGACGGGTCGGGGAGCACCTGGTGGGCGTGCGGGGCCCGCTGGCGGTCCGGGTGCGGCCCGCTGCCCTGGTGGCGCAGCACGGTGGCCGGGGGGCGCGGGGTGCCGTCGGCGGCGAGCGGCAGCACGCTGACGCTGCCGGAGCCGTAGTTGGCCGTCAGCAGGTGGCCCCCGCTGAGGCTCAGGTGGGTGGGGTGGTCCCCGTCCACCGGGACGGGGGCGCCGAGCGGGCGGGGCACCGGGCCGGCGAGGTCATGGGCGGTGACGGCGCCAGGCTCGGTCTCGGACACGGCGTAGAGCACCGCGCCGCCGGCGGCGAGCCCGAGGGCGAGGTAGGACGGGTCGACGGCCTCGACGACACCGGTGGCGGTCAGCGCCCCGGTGTCCGGATCCAGCGAGGCCAGGACGATCCCGCGCCCGCCCTCCGAGGTGAACGACCCGATGAAGGCCCGCTCCACGTCCCTGCCCGCCATGTGCGACCTCCGCCGTCCGTCGTCCGCCGTCCGGGCTCGAACGCTAGCAGGTGCGGTGTTTGCGCCCATGCGCCGGAGAGCGCTTTTTCACCGGAAAGCACCGCTGCCGGAGCGGCCGGATCGCGGACCGGCCCGATCCCCGGGAACGTGGGAGCCGTCGGCCGCGCGACGGTCCGCCCTCCGACGGACCGGCTCCCGGGCACCCCGCACCGGGACGACGCCCCCGTCGACCGACCCCCCTGGCGCTGCGGAAGCGAGGCGGCATGTACGACCCCGACCCACCGTTCCGGCCGGTCCGCCGCCGGAACGGCTACCCGCCGCTGGAGGACCTCGGCCTGATCGGCAACGGCGCGACGGCCGCGCTGGTCGGCCCGGACGGCGCCATCCCGTGGCTGTGCCTGCCCCGGTTCGACTCCGAGCCGCTGTTCTGCGGCCTGCTGGACCACGCCCGGGGCGGGCACTTCACCCTCGCCCCGGAAGGCCTGGTGGAGGCCAGGCAGCGCTACGAACCGGACACCGGCGTGCTGGTCACCGAACTGCGCGGCCCCACCGGCCTGGTGCGCGTCACCGACGCGCTGACCCTGCGCTCCGGCGCCGACCTCACCGACGACGCGCCGGCCGACCGGGGCGAACTCGTGCGCTCGGCCGTGGTGCTGGACGGGACGGTCCGGCTGCGGGTGGAGCTGGAGCCGCGCGGCGGCGCGCAGGCCCGCGCCCTGTTCAGCGGACTGGAGGTGCGCCCGCACCGGCGCCCGGACCTGCGGCTGCACCTGCGCTCCAACCGTCCGCTGACCGGCCTGCGCGACACCCACGAGCTGCGGCAGGGCGAACGCCTGGACCTCGTGCTGTCCTGGGGCCGCTTCCACCGCCACCACCGCTTCGACACCGACGCGACCCTCGGGGCCACCGCCGAGGCCTGGCGCCGCTGGATGGGGCACTTCGCCTACGACGGCCCCCAGGAGCCCCTGGTCCGGCGGGCCGCGATCACGCTGAAGCTCTGCGACGACTGGGCCAACGGCTCGCTGGTCGCGGCCCCCACCTCCTCGCTGCCCGCGCCGATCGGCGGGATCCGCAACTGGGACTACCGCTACAGCTGGATCCGCGACGCGGCGTTCGCCGTGTTCGCCCTGCGCCGGATCGGCTTCGGCGGCGAGGCCGACGCCTTCCTCGGCTGGGTCCTGGACGCCTTCGAGACCAGCCGGCGGCCCCGGATCATGTACGACCTGCGCGGCGGCCCGGTGCCGGACGAGGTCGTGGACACCGAACTGGAGGGCTACCAGGGCTCGGCCCCGGTGCGCTGGGGCAACGGCGCGACCGACCAGCGCCAGCACGACGTCTACGGCGAGATCCTGGACTGCGCCGACCAGTGGCTGCGCTCCGGCGGCGAGATCCAGCCCGCGCTCTGGGCCGGCCTGGCCGAGCTGGCCGACGCCGCCCGGCAGGCCTGGCGGGAGCCGGACCAGGGCATCTGGGAGGTGCGCAGCCAGGGCCGGGTGTTCACGTACTCGGCGGGCCTGTGCCAGGTGGCCCTGGACCGGGCCGCGCGGATCGGCGAGCGGCTCGGCCGGTCCGACGGGCCGGACCGCTGGCGCGCCTCGGCCGAGGAGCTGCGCCGGCTCGTCCTGGAGCAGTCCTGGGACGAGGACGCCAAGACCCTCAGCGCCCACCTGGACGGCGGCGGCACGCTGGACGCGAGCCTGCTCGCGCTCCCGCTGCGCCGGGTGGTGCCGGCCGACCACCCGCGGATGGTGGCGACCGCCGCGGCCGTCGCCGAGCGCCTGTCGGCGGGCGGCGGGCTGCTCTACCGCTACCTGCACGAGGAGTCCCCGGACGGGCTGCCGGGCGACGAGGGCGCCTTCGTGCTGTGCAGCTTCTGGCTGGTCGACAACCTGGTCGGCCAGGGCCGGATCGACGAGGCCGGGGAGCTGTACGCCTCGCTGTGCTCCCGGGCGAGCCCGCTGGGGCTGATGTCCGAGCAGATCGACCCGTCCACAGGAGAGTTCATGGGCAACTTCCCCCAGGCGTTCAGCCACATCGGGATCATCTCCAGCGGCGTGAACCTGGCCCGGGCCGGGGTGGGGGGACGGGGATGATCGACCGGCTCGCGATCCTCGGCGCGACCGGGGACCTCAGCGCCCGCTTCCTGCTGCCGGCGCTGGCCGCGCTGCGGGCGGCGGGGCACACCGGCGACGCGCTCCGGGTGACCGGGGCCAGCCGGGAGGACTGGGACACCGGGCGCTACCGGGCGTGGGCCGCGGAGCGGCTCGGCCGGCACGGCGGCGGGCTCCCGGCCGGGGCCGGGGAGGCGGTGGTGTCCGCCCTCCACTACCGGCGGGCCGACGTCACCGACCCCGCCGACGTGGCCGCGGTCGTCGCCGGGGAGGGGCCGGTGGCCGTCTACCTCGCCCTCCCGCCGGCGCTCTTCCCCGCCGCGGTCACCGCCCTGCACGCGGCGGGCCTGCCGGACGGCAGCCGGATCGTGCTGGAGAAGCCGTTCGGCGAGGACCTGGCCGGCGCGCGGGAGCTGAACCGGCTGCTCGCCGAACTCGTGCCGGAGCGGGCGGTGTTCCGGGTCGACCACTTCCTGGCCATGACGACCGTCCAGAACGTCCTCGGCAGCCGGCTGGCCAACCGGGTGCTGGAACCCCTCTGGAACAGCACCCACATCGCCGAGGTGGACATCACCTGGGACGAGACGCTGGCGCTGGAGGGCCGGGCCGGGTACTACGACCGGGTCGGGGCGCTCAAGGACATGGTCCAGAACCACCTGCTGCAACTGCTCTGCCTGGTGGCCATGGAACCGCCGCTCACGCTCGGCGAACGGGACCTGCGCGACCGGAAGGTGGACGTGCTGCGCTCCGTCAGGCCGCTGACCGAGCACGACGTGGTGCACCGCACCCGGCGGGCCCGCTACCTGCCGGGGCGGATCGGGGACCGCGAGGTCCCCGCGTACGCCGAGGAGGAGGGCGTGGACCCGGCGCGCGGCACCGAGACCTTCGCCGAGGTGGAACTGGAGCTGGACAGCTGGCGGTGGGCCGGGACGCGGTTCCGGCTGCGCAGCGGCAAGGCCCTGGGGGCGGACCGCAAGGAGGTCGCGGTGCACTTCCGCCCGGTGCCCCACCTGCCGTTCGGCCCCGGCGGGAAGAGCCCCGCCCGGGAGGGCCCCGGCGGGGAGGCCAGGCCCAACGTGCTGCGGTTCGAGCTGGAGCCGGAGGGGCTGACCCTGGACCTGACCGGCATCGGCGCCCACGCCCACGAGTTGGCCCCGCTCTCGCTGACCGCGCGGATGGAGCCGCAGGACCTGCCCGCGTACGGGCGGCTGCTGTTGGACGTCCTGAACGGCGATCCGGCGCTGTCCATCCGGGGCGACGAGGCCGAGGAGGCCTGGCGGGTGCTCGAACCGGTGCTGTCCGCCTGGGAGCGGGGGCTGGTCCCGCTGGACGAGTACCCGGCGGGCTCGCAGGGGCCGCCGCCGCACTGGTGGTAGCCGCGCCGGGGGCCGGGTGACCGGCGCCGGCCAGGGCCGGACGGTGTCACACGCGGCCCACCCGGTGAATTCCGTCGCCTTCCGGCACAGCCATCACTTTCATCACAGCCGTCACAGGCGTCCGGGAAATCACTCGGATATTCTGACGAATAGCTGTTCGAGTGGCTGGTGAGATCTGAACCTCATATTTTCAGCCAAAGAATTCGCGCCCGTTCTCCGGTTCTCCGGGCGCGGCCGGGAGTCGCACCTGGGATTTTGGGGTTCCGATTACCGACGGCGGTCGCTCTCCGTTCAATCGGAAGGGGTTGCGAGCGACTGACCCGCCGTGAAGACTGTTGCGCGTTCGTCGTCCGGACGTTCGGGACGACAGGGATTGTGCGACTCCCCGACCGTGTCGGCGCGTTCCGCGCGGCGGTTGCGGGGGTGGATCGCCAAAAGGGGGAATGGGCATGCCGGGTACGGCCGTTGCGCAGGTGGGGGCCGGGAGAGCGGCCGGTCGGCGGGGGACGGTTTTCTGTTCGAACGTGCCGACGGGGTAAGGGTATTCGGAGGCTCGCGGTTCACCGCGATCCGGTCCGCCGTTCATCGCGCGGAGGGAAATTCGGGTCGCATTCGCACCGCCCGGTCCGGACGCGCCGACGCGGCCGGGGGACTGCCCCGCGAGGGGCGGGCGCGGTGCCCGGCCGAGGGGCCTCCGGGGAATCCCGTTCCCGGGCCCGGTGGACCGCCGCCGGTCGGGCCGGGGCCGATTCCCCTCGTTCCCACGCGTCCTGAAGCGGGCGGCGTCGACGGCCGGGAATTCCCGCTGCGCCGCCTCCCGATCCGCGATTCCGCCGCATTTCCACCGCGGGCGCCCGGTGCGCCCGCGCCCGAGAACCAGTCAACGGGAGCTTCCGCCATGCCGTACGCCAGTCCGGCGCCCGCCCGCGAGCGGTCGCCGCTCCTCCCGCGCAGCGAGCTGCAGCACCGGCTCGACACGCTCGCCCGCGCCCACCGGGTGCCCGGCGCCCAACTGGTGCTGGACACCGGCCCGGAGGCCGTCGCCCTGCACACCGGGGTGGCCGACACCGGCGCCGGGACGCCGTTCACCGAGGACACCGCCGTTCCGATCGGCTCGCTCACCAAGCCCTACACGGCCGCCCTGGTGATGCTGCTCACCGACGACGGCGACCTCGACCTCGACGAACCGGCCGCCGAGCACCTGCCGGAGCTCCGGCAGCTGCCTGAAGTAACGATTCGTCAGCTGCTGAGCCACACCGGCGGACTGCCCACCGGCCCGGACTCCGACGCCGCCGCCCGCACCACCGCGACCCGCTACCTGTCCGCCGTGTGCACCGCCCCGGACGCGCTGTTCCCGCCCGGGACGGACTTCTCCTACTCCAACGCCGGCTACGTCGCCGCCGGGCGCCTGGTCGAGACGGTGACCGGGATGCCCTGGCACGAGGCGGTACGCACCCTGCTGCTCGAACCCTTCGGCACCGGGCCGGTGTTCGTCGACACCGCCGCCCCCGGGCGGCCGGTCGCCGCCGGGCACGCGCTCAACGCCGCGACCGGCCTGCCCCGGGCCGTCCGGCAGAACCTGGCCCCGCTGGAGGCACCGGCCGGCGCCCTGCTGGCCAGCGCCGCGGACCTCGCCGCGCTCGGCGCCGCCCTGGTCGGCCGGGCCAAGGCGCTGCCCCCGGACACCGCCGAGCGGATGCGCCGCCCGGCGCCCGGCGCCCGGCCGGGAGCGCTCGCCGACGGCTGGGGCGCCGGCGCGGCGCTCTACCGGCAGGACGGGCGGCTGTGGTGCGGCCACGACGGCAACGCCATGGGCACCTCCTGCCACCTGCGGGCCGACCCGGACAGCGGCCTCGTGGTCGCCTTCACCGGCAACGCCGGTGCGGCCACCGCCCTCTGGCGCGAACTCATGGCGGAACTGGAGGAGTTGGCCGGAGTGCGGGTGCCCGCGGGGATCGAACCGGTGGGTGCGGGCGGGCCCGTGCTGCTCGCCGCCCCGGCGACCCTGGCCGAGTGCGCGGGCGACTACCGCAACGGCGCCATCCGCTACCGGGTCGAGCCGGCCGGCGCCGGACCGGCCACCCTCTCGGTCGACGGCGACCTCCCGATCCCGCTGCGCTGCTACGCCGACCTCTCCTACGACCTGATCGCCCCCGACACCGGGCGCCCCGAACCCGGCGGGCGCTTCCACCGGGACCCGGCCACCGGTCGGATCGACCGGGTGCAGGTCTCCGGGCGCACCGCCCGCCGGGCCGCCGACTGACCCGGCCGGCCCCGCCGCCGTACGCCCGACCCCGCACCTGCCCCGCACCGTTCCCCGGGCCCGAGGGCCGGCCACCGCCTGCCCCGCCGCCCTCGTCGTCGCCCCCCTCGGAAGGACCTTCCGCCATGGCCGACCGGCCTGCCCAGCCCGTGCGTCCGTCCGCCCCGCCGCAGGCTCCGGCCGGTGGCACCACCGCACCGTCGGCGGCGCCCCGGACCCTGGACGCCCTGTTCGCCGCCCAGGCGGCCCGCACGCCGCACGCGCCGGCGCTGACCGACGGGCGGCGCGGCTGGAGCTACCGCGCCCTGGCCGAACGCGTCGAGCGGCTGGCCCGCGACCTGCGCCGGCGCGGCGCCGGGCCGGAGCGGACGGTGGCCCTGGTCCTGCCGCGCTCCATGGAGCTGGTCGCCGCCGAGCTGGCCGTCGCCCGGGCGGGCGCCGCCTTCCTGCCCGTCGACCCGGCCTACCCCGCCGAGCGGCGGGCGCTGATGCTCGCTGACGCCGCCCCCGCGCTGGTGTTGGACGACCCGGACGCCGTCCGCGACCTCCTGGAGACGGACCGCCCCGAGGACCGCGACCACACGGACCTCCCGGCCGCGGCTGGCACCGACCACCCGGCGTACGTGATCTACACCTCGGGCTCCACCGGGACGCCCAAGGGCGTGGTCGTCACCCACCGGGGCATCGCGGGCTTCACGGCGGCGGCCGTCGAGAACTACGCGGTCGGGCCGGGGGACCGGGTGCTCCAGTTCTCCTCGCCCAGCTTCGACGCCTCCGTCCTGGAACTGTTCGTCTCCGTCCTCACCGGCGCCACCCTGGTGGTCCCCCCGGACGGCCCCTGGCTGGGCGAGGAGCTCGCCGCCGTCCTGGACGGGCAGCGCATCACCCACACCCTGATCCCGCCCGCCGCCCTCGCCACCGTCCCGGCCGGCGCGGGCCGCCACCTGCGCACCCTGATCGTCGGGGCCGAGGCCTGCTCCGCCGAACTGGTCGACCGCTGGGCGCCCGGCCGACGCATGGTCAACTCCTACGGCCCGACCGAGGCCACCATCGTCGCCACCTGGACCGGCCCGCTCACCGCCGGCACCGGCGCGCCCACCATCGGCGGCGCCCTGCCGCACGCCCGGGTGCACGTGCTCGACGAGGCCATGCGGCCCCGGCCGGCCGGCACCGACGGCGAGCTGTACCTCGGCGGCGAGGGTGTCGCCCGCGGCTACCTCGGCCGCCCCGGCCTGACCGCCGCCCGCTTCGTCCCCGACCCCTTCGGCCCGCCCGGCGCCCGGCTCTACCGCACCGGCGACCGGGCCCGGTTCACCGCCGACGGGGAGCTGGAGTTCCTCGGCCGGCTCGACCGGCAGGTCAAGGTCCGCGGCTTCCGGATCGAGCCGGGCGAGATCGAGGCCGCGCTGCGCGCCCACCCCGCCGTCGACCAGGCCGTCGTCGTGGTCCGCGAGGACGAACCGGGCCACACCCGGCTGGTCGGCTACGCCACGCCCGCCGACCCGGAGCTGCCCCCGGACCCGGCCGCGCTGCGCACCGCCCTGGCCGCCGCGCTGCCCGCCCACCTGGTGCCCGCCGCCGTCGTCGTGCTGCCCGCCTTCCCGCTCACCCCGCAGCTCAAGATCGACCAGCGGGCGCTGCCCGCGCCCGCCCGGCAGGGCGCCGCCGGACGCCTCGCCCCGCGCACCGAACGGGAGCGCGCCCTGGCCGCCGTCTGGGCCGAGGTCCTCGGCCTCGACGCGGTGGGCGCCGAGGACGACTTCTTCGACCTCGGCGGCGACTCCATCCTCGCCGCCCGCACCCTGGCCCGGATCGCCGAACGCCTCGGCGTCCGGCTCACCCTGCGGGACGTCTTCACCGCCCGCACCGTCGCCGCCCTCGCCCCGCTGCTCGACCGGCCGGCCGCCGAAGCCCTGACCGGGCCGGTCCCGCCGGCCCCGCGCGGGGAGCCGCTGCCGCTCTCCAGTGCCCAGCGCCGGCTCTGGTTCCTGGAGGACCTCGCCCCCGGCGGCACCGGCAACCACACCGGCGTGGCCCTGCGCCTGCACGGCGACCTCGACCGGGAGGCCCTCGGCCGGGCCCTGCGGCGCCTCACCGCCCGGCACGACGCGTTGCGCACCACCGTCACCGCCGTCGACGGGCGGCTCGCGCAGCACGTCGCCGAGCGGGCCGAACTGCCGCTGCGCACCGAGGACCTCGCCACCCTGCCCGCCGGGGAGCGCGCCGAGGCGGCCGAACGCCTGCTCGCCGAGGAACTGGAGCGGCCCTACGACCTGGCGCGGGGCCCGCTCAGCCGGGCGCTGCTGGTCCGGCTCGCCGCCGACGAGCACCTGCTGCTGCTGGCGCAGCACCACATCGTCACCGACGGCTGGTCGGTCGGCGTCCTCACCCGCGAACTGGCCGCCCTCCTCCGGGCGGAGGCCACCGGCGAACCCGACGGCCTGCCCGCGCCCGCCCTCCAGTACCCCGACTACGCCCACTGGGAGCAGCACCGCCGGGCCGACCACGCGCCCCAACTCGCCTACTGGAAGCGCACCCTGGCCGGCCTGCCGACCCTGCGGCTGCCCACCGACCGCCCCCGGCCCGCCGAGCGCGCCGGCCACGGCGCGGCGCACCGCCACCACCTCCCGGCCGAGCTGGTCGACCGGCTGCGCCACCTCGCCGCGGGCCGCGGCACCACCGTGTTCACCCTGTTCGCCGGGGCGTCCGCGCTGCTGCTCTCACGCCACTGCGGCCAGCGGGACGTGGCCTTCGGCACCGTCGTCAACGGGCGCGAGCGGCGCGAGCTGGAGGAGGTGGCCGGCTTCTTCGTCAACACCGTGGTGCTGCGCGGCGACGTGGACGAGGAGGCCACCGTCGACCGCTTCGTGGAGTCCATGCGCACCACCCTGTTGGACGCCTTCGCCCACGCCGAGGTGCCCTTCGACCGGGTGGTCGAGGAACTGGCCCCGCCCCGCGACCCCAGCCGGACCCCGCTGGTCCAGGTCGTCGTCGTCCAGCAGACCCCCGCCGCCCCCGCGCCCGTCGGCGGGCTGCGCTTCGCCGACCACCCGCTGCCCCGCCCGGCCGCCCGCTTCGACCTGGTGCTGGAGTTCACCCCCGACGAGGCCGACGGCGGCTGCACGCTGACGGTCGAGTACGACACCGCCCTGTTCGACCGGCGGACCGTGACCGCGCTGGCCGAGCACCTGCACCGGCTGCTGGCCGGGATGGCGGACGGGCCGCGGCGCACCCTCGCCGAGCTGCCGATGATCCCCGAGGAGGAGCAGCGCGCGCTGCTCGACTCCCGGAAGCCGCCGCGGGAGCTCCCGGGCGCCGACCCGGCGTGGCCGTCCGGATGGAGCCGGGCCTACGTCCTCGACCGCGCGCGGCGCTCCCAACCCGTCGGGGTGCCGGGCGAGTTGTACCTCGCGGGCGACCTCCCGGAGCAGCCGGGGGAGCGGCTCGTCCCCGACCCGTACGGCGCGCCGGGGGAGACGATGTACGGCACCGGCGAGCTGGTGCGGTGGACCGCCGACGGCGGGCTGGAGCACCTCGGCCGGGTCGAGGAGCGGGCGGAGCCCCGCGGCCCGGAGACCGCCCCCGCCCCCGCCGCGGCCGCCCCCCGCCACGTCGCCCCCCGTACCCCCGCCGAACGCGCGCTGGCCGGCATCTGGGCCGAGGTGCTGCGGCTGGAGCGGGTCGGCGCCGACGACAACTTCTTCGACCTCGGCGGCGACTCCATCCTCGGCATCCAGGTGGTGGCCCGCTCCCGGCAGGCCGGGCTGGCGGTGACCTCCCGGGACCTCTACCGCCACCAGACGGTCGCCGCCCTCGCCCTGGCCGCGGAGGACGCCGAGGCGCCCGCCGCGCCCGCGCCGGTGGCCGCCACCGGGGAGGCCGTGTTGACCCCGATCCAGCGCTGGTGGTTCGAGCGGGCCGCCGGCCGGGCCGGCCACTTCGCCCAGGCCGTCTCCCTGCTGCTGCCCGGCGACCTCGACCGGGCGGCCCTGGAGGAGGCCCTGAACGACCTGGTCGCCCACCACGACGCGCTGCGCTCCGCCTTCGCGACTCCGGACGGTGCGGGTGCGGTGCGCTGGCGGATCCAGGAGCCGACGGCCCGTACCGTTCTGGCCCGGCACACCGGCCCCGACCAGGACACCCCGCACTTCGGGCCGTACGACCTGGCCGACGGCGGCCCGCTGCTGCGCGCCGTGCTGCACGAGCGCGCCGGGGGCCGGCCCCCGGTCCTCCACCTGGCCGTCCACCACCTGGTGGTCGACGGGGTCTCCTGGCGGGTCCTGCTGGAGGACCTCGACACCGCGTACCGCGCCCGCCGCGAGGGCCGGGACGGCGCCGCCGCCCTGCCCGCGAAGTCCTCGCCGCTGCGGCAGTGGGCCGAGCGGCTGAGCGCCTTCGCCGCCGAGGGCGGCTTCGAGGACGAGTCCGCGTACTGGGCCCGGGCCGTGCCCGGGCAGCCGACCGAAGGGCAACCCGCCGCCGAGCCCTTCCCCGCCGAGCTCGACGGCCCCGACAGCTACGCCACCGAACGCTCCGTCACCGTCCGGCTGAGCCCCGCCGACACCGCCGCCCTGCTGCGCACCCTGCCCGACACCTACCGCACCCAGCCCAACGACGTGCTGCTGAGCGCGCTGGGCCGGGCGCTGTGCGGGGCGAGCGGGCTGGAGCGGGTCGTGGTGGACGTCGAGGGCCACGGGCGCGAGGAGCTGTTCGCCGACCTCGACCTCGGCCGTACGGTCGGCTGGTTCACCACCCGCCACCCCGTCGCCCTGGCCGTCCCCGCCGGGGCCGGCTGGGACACCGTCCTCAAGCAGGTCAAGGAGCAGCTGCGCGCCGTCCCCCGGCGCGGCCTCGGCTTCGAGGCGCTGCGCCACCTCGGCCGCCCCGGCACCGCGCCCGAGGCCTCGGCCGCCCGGATCAGCTTCAACTACCTGGGCCGCATCGCCCTGCCGGACAGCCCCGACGGGCTGTTCCGCGGCACCTTCCGGCCGCTGGAGCTGGACGCCGACCCGGCGGTCGGGCGGCCCCACCCGCTGGAGGTGGTCGGCCGCCTCGACGGCGACGCGCTGGAGTTCACCTGGTTCCACTCCGCGGCCGTCCACGGCTCCGCCACCGTCGAGGCGCTGGCCCGGCGCTTCGCCGAGGAGCTGGCCGACCTCGCCCGCCACGCGGCCGGCCCCGGCGCCGCCGGGCGCACCCCGTCCGACTTCCCGCTGGCCCGGCTCGACCAGGCGGCGGTGGACCGGATCACCGGCGCCGACCCGGGTGCGGTGGAGGACGTCCTGCCGCTCACCCCGACCCAGTCCGGCATGCTCTTCCACGGCCTCGCCGAGGAGGACAGCGGCGCCTACTTCCAGCAGCTGGACTTCGTCCTGGACGGGGTGCCCGACCCGGCCCGCCTCGCCGGGGCCTGGCAGTGGGTCACCGACCGCACCGCGGTGCTGCGCGCCCACGTCCGCTGGCAGGAGGTGCCCGAGCCGCTGCTGGTGGTGCACCGCCGGGTTGCCGTGCCGGTCACCCACCTGGACTGGCGCGCGCTGCCCGAGGAGGAGCGCCGCACCCGGCTGGCCGAGCTGCTGGACCGGGACCGGGCGAGCGGCCTCGACCTGGCGCGGGCCCCGCTCCAGCGGCTGCTGCTGATCCGCCTCTCGGAGAGCCGGGTGCGGGTGCTCTGGTCGTTCCACCACCTGGTGCTGGACGGCTGGAGCCTGTTCCAGGTGCTCTCGGACGTCTTCGCGGCGCACGCCGCCCTGGCCTCGGGGCCGGAGGTCCCGTACGGCACCGTGCCGGAGCGCCGGCCCTACCGCGACTACCTGGCCTGGCTGGCCGGGCGCGACCACGCCGAGGCAGAGCGGCACTGGCGCACCCGCCTCGCCGGGCTGGTGGAGCCGACGCCGCTGCCGTACGACCGCGAGCCGGTGCAGAGCCACCGCGCGGAGTCCACCCGGGCGGTGCCGTTCACCCTGCCCGCCGCCGCGACCAGGGCGCTGGAGGACCTGGCGCGCGGCTCCGGGCTGACCCTCAACACCCTGGTCCAGGGCGCCTGGGCGGTGCTGCTGGGCCGCCAGGCCGGGCGCGCCGAGGTGGTGTACGGCACCACCTCCTCCGGGCGGCCGCCCGAGCTGCCCGGCGTCGAGTCGATGACCGGCCTGTTCATCACCACCCTGCCGACCCGCACCACGGTGCCCGCCGACGGCACCCTGCTGGACTGGCTCCAGGCTCTCCAGCGGGAGCAGAGCGAGGACCGGCGGCACGGTTTCGTCCCGCTCACCCGCATGCGGGCCGGCACCGGACTGCCCGAGCGGACCGGCCTGTTCGACAGCCTGGTGGTCTTCGAGAACTACCCGGTGGACGAGGACGCGGCCGACGCCCACGGCCTGCGCCTGCGCGACCTGGACGGCATCGAGACCACCAACTACCCGCTCGCCCTGCTCGCCTACCCCGGCCCGGAGCTGTCGCTGCGGCTCTGCTACGACCCGCGACTGTTCGACGAGTCCACCGTGCGGACGCTGGCCGACCGGCTCACCGCCGCGCTCACCGGCCTGCCCGCCGGCGCCCACCTCCCGCCCGCGCGGCTGCCGCTGCTGACCGCCGAGGAGCGGCACCGCGTCCTGGTCGACTGGAACGCCACCGCCGCCGAGCAGCCCGCGGCCGACATCGCCGAGCTGTTCGCCGAGCAGGTGCTCCGCACCCCCGGGGCGGTCGCCCTGGAGGCCGGCGACGAGCGCCTGACCTACCGCGAACTGGACGCCCGGGCCGCCGAGTTGGCCGGACGGCTGGCCGCGCATGGGGTCCGGGTGGAGCAGCCCGTCGGGGTGCTGATGGAGCGCTCCGTCGAACTGGTCGCCGCCCAGCTGGCGCTGGTCCGCACCGGCGGGGTCTTCGTGCCGCTGGACGGCCGGGCGCCGCGCGAGCGGCTGCACCGGATGCTGGCCGAGGCGGGCGCCGAGCTGCTGCTCACCGACGCCCGCTGGGCGGACACCGCCGCCGAGCTGCGCCCCGCCGAGCGGGTGCTGCGCGTCGACCGGCCGGACCGCACCGGGGCGCCGACCGCGCCCCCGGCGGCCGTCCACCCCGACAACGTCCAGTACCTGATGTTCACCTCGGGCTCCACCGGCACCCCCAAGGGCGTCGCGGTGCGCCGCCGGGACGTCGCCGCGCTCGCCCTGGACCGCGCCTTCACCGGCCACGACCGGGTGCTGGTGCACTCCCCGCACGCCTTCGACGCCGCCACCTACGAGCTGTGGGTGCCGCTGCTGCGCGGCGGCACCGCCGTCCTCGCCCCGCCGGAGGACCTGGACGCCGCCGCCGTCCGGCACGCCGTCACCGAGCGGGGCGTGACCTGCCTGTGGCTGACCGCCGGGCTGTTCCGGCTGCTCGCCCAGGAGGACCCGGGCTGCCTGCGCGGCGCCCGCGAGGTGTGGACCGGCGGCGAGGCGGTGCCCGGCGCCGCCGTCCGCAAGGTCCTGGCGGCCTGCCCCGGCCTCACCGTGGTCGACGGCTACGGGCCGACCGAGACCACCACCTTCGCCACCCGCCGGGCCTTCCGCCACGGCGACGAACTGCCCGCCACACTGCCGATCGGCCGCCCGCTGGACAACACCCGGGTGTACGTCCTGGACGGCGCGCTCCAGCCGCAACCGCCGGGTGTCACCGGCGAGTTGTACATCTCCGGGGCCGGGCTCGCGCGCGGCTACGCGGGCCGCCCCGGCGAGACCGCCGCCCGCTACCTCGCCGACCCCTTCGGCCCGCCCGGCGCCCGGATGTACCGCACCGGCGACACCGTCCGGTGGAGCGCGGACGGCGAACTGCACTTCGTCGGCCGCGCCGACGACCAGATCAAGATCCGCGGCTTCCGGATCGAACCCGCCGAGATCGAGGCCCGGCTCACCGCCCACCCGGCCGTCGCCGAGGCCGTGGTCTCGCTCCACCAGGACGCCGGACGCAAGCGCCTCGCCGCCCACCTGGTGCCCGCCGAGGGCGCCGAGCCGCCGGGCGCCGCCGAACTGCGCGCCCACCTGGCCGCCGACCTGCCCGACTACATGCTGCCCGCGGCCTTCGTCACCCTGCCCGAACTCCCGCTCACCGCCAACGGCAAGGTGGACCGCCGGCGGCTGCCCGCCCCCGACTGGTCGGCGGGCGGCGACCGCCCCCACCGTGCCCCCGGCACCGACCGCGAGCGCCTGCTCGCCGCGATCTGGGCGGAGCTGCTCGGGGTCGAACGGGTCGGGCTGGACGACGACTTCTTCCTGCTCGGCGGCGACTCCATCCTGAGCATCCAGGTGGTCTCCCGGGCCCGCGCCGCCGGCAGCGCCGTCACCGTCGCCGGCCCCGAACCGGTCGCCGGCGAGGTCGGCCTGACACCGATCCAGCTC